>NZ_SDLD01000045.1:0-22751 GCF_013096875.1 Geobacillus sp. DSP4a
CCCCCTCAAGATGAGATTTCCCACCGCGTCAGGCGGGTAAGATCCCTCGAAGATGACGAGGTCGATAGGTCCGAGGTGGAAGCGTGGCGACACGTGGAGCTGACGGATACTAATCGATCGAGGGCTTGACCTATAAGCGGCTTCTTCCGACGGTTATCTAGTTTTGAAGGAATGACTTTCCTTCTTGACAACATTTATTTTTTAAGTATAATAAATGATGTCGAAACTGAATCGCTTGCCTAGTGGTGATAGCGGAGGGGAAACACCCGTTCCCATCCCGAACACGGAAGTTAAGCCCTCCAGCGCCGATGGTAGTTGGGGCCAGCGCCCCTGCAAGAGTAGGTCGCTGCTAGGCAATCTTATTCACCAGGGAGTAGCAACACGCCTAATTCCCTTTTTTCTTTTTGTTTTGCGAGTTTGATCTCAGGACTGCCCGGGAGGCTCAATATGGCCTTAGCAGGGCAGTCCTTTTGTTTTGTATGGCTGTTTTTTTGGCGCTGGCAGTGGCAACGTTGCCGTTCCTTATGGTAAAATTTCAAAAGCGGAAGCAAAGATGATAAAATGGAATAAGGTGGAATACCATGAAGCAATTTGAACTTACCGTGCATTCTCCGGAAGAGACGAAGGCGGTTGCACGCCGGCTCGGAGAACGGCTTCAGCCGGGGATGGTCATCGCGTTAGAGGGAGATTTAGGTGCGGGAAAAACAACGTTTACGAAAGGGATTGCCGAGGGGCTGGGCATTGTACAAAACGTCAACAGCCCGACCTTCACGATTATCAAGCAGTATGATGGGCGGCTGCCGCTTTATCATATGGATGTGTATCGGCTTGAAGACGAATGGGAGGATCTCGGATTTGATGAATATTTTAACGGTGATGGTGTTGCGGTTGTCGAGTGGGCCCATTTGATTGCGGGGCAGCTGCCTGAGGAGCGGCTGACCGTTTCTTTGTTTCGCCATGGCGGCGATGAACGGAGACTTGTCTTTGAGCCGTCAGGGTGGCGCTATGAACAGCTATGCAAGGAGATTTTTGCGTCATGAAAATATTAGGGATTGATACATCGAATATGCCGCTAGGCATTGCTGTGGCGGATGGGGATGTTATTAAAGGGGAATTCGTTACGAGTGTCAAAAGAGATCATTCTGTCCGGGCGATGCCGGCCATTGAGTCGCTGCTTCGGCAGTGCGGAATGGCGCCCAATGAGCTTGATTTAGTTGTTGTTGCGAAAGGCCCTGGATCTTATACCGGGGTGCGGATCGGTGTCACCATTGCGAAAACGCTCGCTTGGTCGCTCGGCATTCCGATAGCCGGCGTCTCGAGTTTAGAGGTGCTCGCCGCTAACGGCCGGTATTTCCCCGGTTTGCTCGTCCCGCTGTTTGACGCGCGGCGCGGACAAATTTACACCGGGTTGTACCGGTACGAGGACGGCGCGCTCCGATGCCTTGAAGCGGACCGGATTGTGGCGGCGGACGAGTGGGCCGATCATTTACGCAGACGGGGAGAGGATGTATTGTTCATCGGGGCCGATGCGCCGGTATATAGTGAGCTGTTTCGGAGCCGCTTGGGCGGGCGGTTTTTCATGACGCCGCCGCCGTTGACATTGCCGCGGCCAAGTGAGCTCATCATGCTCGGAAAAGAGAAAGAACATGAGAATCCGCATACGTTTGTGCCGAATTACATCCGTCTTGCGGAAGCGGAAGCGAAATGGCTTGCGAAACAAAAAGGGGACGGGGACGATGGGGATCGATGTGCAATTCCGGCCGATGACCATTCATGATATCGATGAGGTCGTGCAAGTCGAACAGGCGTCGTTTACCGCGCCGTGGAGCCGGGAATCTTTTTATAATGAACTGATGTACAATCGTTACGCGAAATATATTGTCATGGTGCACCGCGGACGGATCATCGGGTATGCGGGGATGTGGCTCGTGATTGATGAAGCGCATGTGACGAATGTCGCTGTGCTGCCACAGTTTCGCGGACAAAAACTCGGCGAAGCGCTTATGCGCCGCCTTATGGAAACAGCCAAGCAGCATGGGGCGGCGACGATGACGCTGGAAGTGCGTGTCTCGAACCATGTCGCCCAGTCGTTGTACCGAAAGCTTGGGTTTCGCAATGGCGGCATCCGCAAACGGTATTATCCGGACAATTTTGAAGATGCGCTAGTGATGTGGGTGAAACTGACATGAATGAAAACGTGCATGTACTAGGTATTGAAACGAGCTGCGATGAAACAGCGGCGGCCGTGGTGAAAAACGGAAAAGAGATTTTATCGAATGTTGTGGCGTCGCAAATGGAAAGCCATCGGCGGTTTGGCGGTGTTGTGCCGGAAATTGCCTCGCGCCATCATGTCGAACAAATTACACTCGTCATGGAGGAAGCGATGCGGCAGGCTGGCGTATCGTTTTCCGATCTTGATGCCATTGCGGTGACGGCCGGACCGGGGTTGGTTGGGGCGCTCCTTGTCGGGGTGAACGCCGCAAAGGCGCTCGCGTTTGCCCACGGGTTGCCGCTTGTCGGGGTGCATCATATTGCTGGTCATATTTACGCCAACCAGCTCGTGGCGGAGATGAAATTTCCGCTGTTGGCGCTTGTCGTTTCCGGCGGGCATACGGAGCTTGTTTACATGGAAGGCCACGGGGCGTTTCAAGTCATTGGCGAGACGCGCGACGACGCTGCTGGTGAGGCGTATGACAAGGTGGCGCGGGCTTTAGGCCTTCCGTACCCAGGAGGACCGCACATCGACCGGCTGGCTCATGAGGGCGAGCCCGTGATTGATTTGCCGCGAGCGTGGCTTGAGGAAGGTTCGTATGATTTCAGCTTCAGCGGCTTAAAATCAGCGGTTCTCAATGCGCTCCACAACGCGAAGCAGCGCGGCGAGGAGATCGATCCGAGACAGATGGCCGCGAGCTTTCAGGCCAGCGTCGTCGATGTGCTGGTGACGAAAACAGTGCAGGCGGCGAAACAGTACAATGTGCGGCAAGTGCTGCTCGCCGGCGGAGTGGCGGCCAACCGCGGGCTTCGGGCTGCACTGCAGGAGAAAATGAAAGAGCTCCCCGATGTGGAGCTTGTCATCCCACCGTTATCGCTATGCACTGATAATGCGGCGATGATTGCCGTTGCGGGAACTGTGTTATATCAACAAGGAAAGCGGGCTGATTTGGCGCTCAACGCCAATCCAAGCTTGCCGCTTGTCTAGAAGGTCGGTGATTTAGTACAAAATACTGCTAGCTCCACTTGTTTCTCAATTAGAGAAAAACTGTGGAATCAGCCTTCTTTTTTGGCGAAATGCCGTTGATTTGCTCGTGACAGCAGTTTGTCACCGGCCTTCTAGGGGGTTGGGGATTTCATGAAAAACTGGCCCAAAACGCACTTTTCTCAAGTTAAAAATCCTTTTAAAGAGCGGATCGCTTAGGGCAGGCGGTCTGCTCTTTTTTGTTTGGCAAGCGGAACGGCCGTCGGGTGGGGACTTGTTGTGCATATTTTTATCCATAGGTTGTGGACAATGTGGAAAAGTAAAAAAAACATGATAACGGCGAGGAGTGCAATACACAATCATTTTTTCATAGAGGAAAGGGATTGGTTGTGGATAATGTGGAAAAGTCGGTGAATAACTTCTGTTTTGCACAGAAAAGTGTGGATTTCTTTGTGGATAATGTGATTAACACAAAAACGGGGCTGACCTAAAAGGTCGCCTGCCTTCAAGATAGGCGCACGTCTAGTGCGGCAGAAACAGCAAGCATATATATGCAACGAAAGAGGGTGTTCCAATCCTTTGGGGACACCCTCTTGTCAGTCATCGTCCTTCACCTAAGAAGCAGCTTTCATGAACAAGGCAAAAAGCTGCTAAACGAGTTGGCCTGTGATCGGCCTGGCGCGGTGATGCGCACGAGCAGTGCACATGAAGCCGCTAGATGCCCGTGTTGGCGTTCCCTGGCAGCGGATTGGCTCAAAACGAGGCGTAGAGCTGTTCCCACTCGGCCAATAACGTTTCAAGCTGCTGTTTCCGCTTTTCGTTTTCTTGCGTGAGCTGCTGCACGGTTTCATAATCGCCGTATACAGACGGGTCGCACAGCTGCTGCTCGGTTTCAGCGATTTGTGCTTCCAGTGCGGCGATCTCGGCTTCGATCTCTTCCAGACGGCGCTGCCGTTGGCGCTGTCGTCTTTTTTCCTCTTTTTCTTGCTCGTATGTGGATTTGGCTGTTTCGCCGCTGTCCGGTGATGCGGGTGGGTGGGAGTCCAGGCGCGCCAATTCGCGCATTTCTTCTTTTTTCGCCACGTAATAGTCATAGTCTCCTAAATATTCGACAAGCCCATCACCCGAGAGTTCAAACAGCTTTGTCGCGATGCGATTAATGAAATAGCGGTCGTGGGAGACGAACAAGATCGTTCCCGGATAGTCGACAAGCGCCTGCTCGAGCATCTCTTTGCTGTCAAGGTCGAGATGGTTGGTCGGTTCATCCAACAAGAGAACGTTGGCTTTTTGCAGCATGAGTTTGGCGAGCGCCAGGCGTGCTTTCTCTCCGCCGCTTAAGGCGGAAACCGGTTTTAAGACGTCGTCGCCGGAAAACAAAAAGTTGCCGAGCACGGTGCGAATTTCTTTTTCGGTTTTGTCCGGGTAGGCGTCCCACAACTCGTCGAGCACTCGTTTGTTTGTCGACAGTTCCGCCTGGTTTTGGTCGTAATAGCCGATTTTCACATTTGCACCGTACCGGAGCTTTCCGGATTGGACTGGGAGCTTTCCGGCGATCGTCTTCAACAATGTCGACTTGCCGATGCCGTTTGGTCCGACCAAGGCGACACTCTCCCCCCGTGTGATGCGAAAGCTGATTTGGCGGATGACCGGTGCGCCTTCGCGATAGCCGGCGGTCAATTGCTCTGCGGTGAGCACCTCATGGCCGCTCGGCCGCTCAATCGCAAAAGAAAAAGAAGCTGATTTTTCATCTCCGGCCGGGCGTTCAAGCCGCTCCATTTTTTCGAGCTGCTTTCGCCGGCTTTGCGCCCGTTTCGTTGTCGAGGCGCGGGCGATGTTGCGCCGGATGAAGTCTTCGAGGCGGGCGATTTCCTCCTGTTGCTTTTCGTATCGTTTTAGCTCTTGTTCGTATTGCTCGGCCCGAAGCTCCAAATAGCGGCTGTAATTGCCGCTATACCGCTTAAGCGTCGCGTTGGACAGCTCGTACACTTCGGTGACGACTTTGTCCAAAAAGTAGCGGTCATGGGAAACGAGCAGAACGGCGCCGGGGTATGCCTGTAAATATTGCTCGAGCCATGTGAGCGTATCGAGGTCCAAATGGTTCGTCGGCTCGTCTAAAATGAGCAAGTCCGGCTTGGCCAACAGCAGTTTTCCAAGGGCGAGCCGCGTCCGCTGTCCGCCGCTTAGCGAGGAAACGGGCGTTGTTTGGTAATCGTATGACGAAAATTGCAGCCCGTGCAAAACAGAGCGGATGTCGGCTTCATACTGATAGCCCCCTTGTTCTTTGTATTGCTCTTGCAAGTTGTCATACGCTTGAAGCGTTTTTTCGTAGCGGGACGGATCGGCGAGCAGATCCGGGTCGCCAAGCTGGGCGCCGAGCTCTGCCAGCTGCGCTTCGATCGCCCGGAGCGACGCGAATACGTCCAGCATCTCGTCCCAAATGGAGCGTGACGAGTCGAGCCCGCTGTTTTGCGCCAAATAGCCGATTTTGATATGGCTTGGCTTGATGATTTCACCGCTGTCGGAAGAAAGTTCGCCGGCGATGATCTTCAGCAGCGTCGATTTGCCTGCGCCGTTGCGGCCGACAAGAGCAATGCGGGCGCGGGACTGTATTTCTAGTTTTATATTCGATAAAATAAGGTCAGCGCCAAAATATTTCGTGATTCCATTCACTTGCAAAATGATCATGTCCGTCACCTCGCGAATAGTTTAACGTAAGTCGCGAAAACGGTCAAAGACAGATAACGAAAAATGGTGTATAGTGATAAATGGAGGAGATTGTCTTGTCATCGTTTACGCATTTCAATGAACAAGGCCGGGCGAAAATGGTCGACATTACGAACAAGGAAGATACGATCAGGATAGCGGTGGCGAGAACGAGCGTCACCGTCAATGAAGAGATTTACGAAAAGATGACGAACAATGCCATTGAGAAAGGTGATGTGCTGGCGGTAGCCCAGGTGGCCGGGGTCATGGCGGCGAAAAAAACGGCCGATCTTATTCCGATGTGCCATCCGCTTATGTTAAAAGGCGTCGATATTGCCTTTGCTTGGGAAAAAGAGGCGGAAGCGTATAAACTTGTGATTACCGTGACGGTCAAAACGAAAGGGAGCACAGGAGTGGAGATGGAAGCGCTGACGGCGGCTTCGGTATGCGCATTGACTGTGTACGACATGTGCAAATCGCTCGATAAAGGAATGACGATCGGTCCAACGTATTTGGTCGAAAAAACGGGCGGGAAGTCCGGCCATTATCGACGGAAAACCGATTAGCTGGGGGATGAAACGATGAGCAACGAACAACCGAAAATCCCGCAGGCGACTGCCAAGCGTCTGCCGTTATACTATCGGTTTTTGAAAAATTTACATGCCTCAGGGAAGCAGCGCGTGTCCTCCGCTGAGCTGAGCGAGGCGGTGAAAGTCGATCCGGCAACA
Source organism: Geobacillus sp. DSP4a (assembly GCF_013096875.1). Lineage (NCBI taxonomy): Bacteria > Bacillati > Bacillota > Bacilli > Caryophanales > Anoxybacillaceae > Geobacillus > Geobacillus sp. DSP4a. The sequence continues at coordinate 6,628 of NZ_SDLD01000045.1, forward strand.
ATTCGCCGCGACTTTTCGTATTTTGGCGCGCTTGGCAAAAAGGGATACGGGTATAATGTCAATTATTTGTTGTCGTTTTTCCGCCAGACGCTTGAAGAGGATGAGGTGACCGAAGTCGCCTTGTTTGGCGTCGGCAATTTAGGCACCGCCTTTTTAAACTACAACTTTTCGAAAAATAACAACACGAAAATTGTCATGGCGTTTGATGTCGATGAACGGAAGGTCGGAACGACAGTCGGCGGGGTGCCGGTCTATCATCTCGATGAGCTGGAGGAGCGGCTTCGCGGCGACATTCCGGTCGCGATTTTAACCGTGCCGGCCGCCGCGGCTCAAGCGCTGACTGACCGCCTTGTCGCGCAAGGAATTAAAGGCATTTTAAACTTTACTCCGGCGCGGCTGAACGTGCCAAACCATATTCGCGTCCATCATATCGATTTAGCCATTGAGCTGCAGTCGCTCGTCTATTTTTTGAAAAACTATCCATCGCCATCGTAAAAAGGAGAGAACAACACATGAAATATTTGTTGCTCGTTCTTGTCATTTTGTTGCTGTTTGGCACGAAAAAGCTGCCGGAGTTGGGGCGGTCGTTCGGCCAGTCGCTTCGCGAGTTTAAAGACGCCACAAAAGGGCTCGCTGATGACGAAGAAACAAAAACCGACCGATGACAAGGCAGGATGGGGAAACGATGAATGACAAAGAAATGTCCGTGTATGAACACCTCGGAGAGCTGCGGAAACGGCTGATCATCGTGCTTCTCTTTTTCGTTGCGGCGCTTGTAGCCAGCTTCTTTTTTGTCGATGACGTCATTGTGTATTTGCAGCACACTGCGGAAGCGAAACAGCTGACGATGAACGCGTTCCGCCTCACCGATCCGATTAAAGTGTATTTTCAGTTTGCCTTTGTCATCGCCGCTGTACTGACCGCTCCGGTGCTGCTCTATCAAATTTGGGCGTTTGTCAGTCCGGGGCTGTATGAAAAAGAGCGGAAAGCAACGCTCAGCTACATTCCAGCATCGATCATTCTATTTTTAGCCGGGGTTGGTTTTGCGTATTTCGTCTTGTTTCCATTTGTCGTCCGGTTTATGAATCAGCTGGCGGAACGGCTCGGCATTCAACAGATGATCGGCATTAACGAATATTTTCAGTTTTTGCTGCAGCTCGTGCTGCCGTTTGGCATCGTGTTTCAGCTGCCGATTGTTGTCCTGTTTTTCACCCGCTTAGGGCTTATTACGCCGCAGCTTCTTGTTCGCATCCGCAAGTATGCGTATTTGGCGCTGCTTATTTTAGCGGCCGCCATTACGCCGCCGGATGTGTTGTCGCAAGTGATCGTCATGATTCCACTGACGCTTTTGTATGAGGGGAGCATCTGGGTTGCCAAAATCGGCTATCGAAAGGCGCAATTAGCGGCGGAGGAAGGAAGCGGCGATCCATATTGAGGGCAGCATCAAGAGGACGGTTCATACGGCGCCAGGCAAAAACCCTCCCCAAATGGGGAGGGTTTTATTGTCTCGGTGTGAAGAACAAGCGAAAGGCGGTGCCGAAATCAAAAGCGGCCAGCGCCGCCAATGCGATGGTTGAGACGTTCCAAATCGTTTCATGAACGCTTTCGATCGCCAAATACGTAAACAGGAAGCCCAAGATGAAATACGGAACAGAAAACAGCCGCGGATGGCGCGTCATAGCCAAATCCTCCAAATGGCCAGCGGCAGTTCCGCTTGGCGCATCATGTTTTCCAATTCATCAGCCAACAAAATTTGAACGGCAACGACAAACGTGTTCATTGCTACATGGGCGAACATCGGCACGAAAATGCGTCCGGTTTTGGCGTATAAAAAGGCGAACACCATCCCCATGGATGTGTACAAAAGCAAATGCTCCGGCTCCATGTGGACGAGAGCGAACAGAAGCGAGCTGGCCAGCGCTGCCAACCAAAAGTTGTATTTTTCATAAAGCGAGCCAAAAATGATTTTGCGGAAGATGAGTTCCTCCAAAACCGGGCCGATGACCGACGTGACGACGACGAGCAATGGCGTCAGGCGGATGATGTCGATGATTTGCCTTGTGTTTTCCGAGCCCGGCTCAATGCCCAATAGACGCCATTCGATGTTGGCGGCAACGCTTTGCGCGGCAAGCGCCAAAAAGACGCCCGAGATCGCCCACATCCATGACGAGGCGAGCGGCAGCCGCCGCATTGTCCGTTCATCGCGGTCGCCGCGCAGCAGCCATAAAATGATGGCAAAAGCCAATAAAAAGCTGATGACCGCCCAATAGCCGGAGGCAATTTTCGCTGCTTCGAGACGTGTTTGCGCGCCTTGGCCGACGCCGAGGGCGCGAAGGAGCGGCACACCGACAAAGGAGGACAGCTGCATGGCGATATAGGTGATGATGACATACCAGTAACGGCGCTTCAAATCGTTTTACCCCTTTATTTCAAATATATCCGTATTGTAGCACATGTTCGGCGAAATGATAAGAAAAGCGCGCCGGCCGTGGTTGGCGCGGCCGCCACAAAAAAATTGCCTAGCGTTGTTTATTGATGTTAGAAATGTGCAATAATGAAAATGGATTTTGTGCGCCGATTGATCTGGGGCCTGACAGCTTGTTATCCCATTTTCTCCTTATCTTCGCGCATGAAAGAAAAACAGTTATTTTTTTGTATTTCCTACTTGCAAAACGGAGAAGAGTTCATTAATATTATAAGTGTGTTAGCACTCAATAATGATGAGTGCTAATAAGAACGGCGAAAACTATCGTTAAGGAGGTTGTTTCCCGTGTTGAAGCCATTAGGCGATCGCATTGTCATTGAAGTCGTGGAAACTGAAGAAAAAACGGCTAGCGGCATCGTGCTGCCGGATACGGCGAAAGAAAAGCCGCAAGAAGGCCGTGTTGTCGCTGTCGGTGCAGGCCGCGTGCTTGACAACGGCCAACGCGTTGCGCCGGAAGTTGAAGTCGGCGACCGCATCATTTTCTCGAAATACGCCGGCACGGAAGTAAAATACGACGGAAAAGAATACTTAATTTTGCGCGAAAGCGATGTTTTGGCTGTCATCCGCTAATATATTGCGTTCACCACATAAACATTCCGGAAAACGGACATATCCTTAACTTTATGACACGAATACTTACCTTTTTCACGGCATGCAGTGAAACAAATTCATAAGGAGGTAACGGGGTATGGCAAAGGAAATTAAGTTCAGCGAAGAAGCGCGCCGTGCGATGTTGCGCGGGGTGGACAAACTCGCAGACGCAGTGAAAGTCACATTAGGTCCGAAAGGCCGCAACGTCGTATTGGAGAAAAAATTCGGTTCTCCGCTCATCACGAACGACGGGGTAACGATCGCGAAAGAAATCGAACTCGAAGATCCGTTTGAAAACATGGGCGCGAAACTGGTCGCTGAAGTCGCCAGCAAAACGAACGACATCGCTGGGGACGGGACGACAACGGCTACCGTATTGGCTCAAGCGATGATCCGTGAAGGATTGAAAAACGTGGCAGCTGGCGCCAATCCGATGGGCATCCGCCGCGGGATTGAAAAAGCGGTAGCGGTAGCGGTTGAAGAATTAAAAGCCATCTCCAAACCGATCAAAGGAAAAGAATCGATCGCCCAAGTGGCTGCGATCTCGGCTGCTGACGAAGAAGTCGGCCAATTGATCGCTGAAGCGATGGAACGCGTCGGCAATGACGGCGTCATCACGCTTGAAGAATCGAAAGGCTTCACGACGGAACTCGACGTTGTCGAAGGGATGCAATTCGACCGCGGTTACGTTTCGCCGTACATGATTACAGATACGGAAAAAATGGAAGCTGTTCTCGAAAATCCGTACATCTTGATTACGGACAAAAAAGTATCGAGCATCCAAGAGCTGTTACCGGTTCTTGAGCAAGTCGTGCAACAAGGCCGTCCGCTCTTGATCATTGCGGAAGATGTCGAAGGCGAAGCACTCGCAACGCTTGTTGTCAACAAGCTGCGCGGCACATTCAATGCGGTAGCTGTCAAAGCGCCTGGCTTTGGCGATCGCCGCAAAGCGATGCTCGAAGACATCGCGATTTTGACAGGCGGCGAAGTCATCTCCGAAGAGCTTGGCCGTGAACTGAAATCGACCACGATCGCTTCGCTCGGCCGTGCGTCGAAAGTGGTTGTTACGAAAGAAACGACGACGATCGTCGAAGGCGCTGGCGATTCGGACCGCATCAAAGCGCGCATCAACCAAATCCGTGCGCAGCTTGAAGAAACGACGTCCGAATTCGACCGCGAAAAACTGCAAGAACGCTTGGCGAAACTCGCTGGCGGCGTAGCGGTCATCAAAGTTGGCGCAGCGACAGAAACGGAATTGAAAGAACGCAAACTGCGCATTGAAGATGCGCTCAACTCGACTCGTGCTGCGGTTGAAGAAGGCATTGTCGCTGGCGGTGGCACGGCGTTGATGAACGTCTACAGCAAAGTTGCGGCCATCGAAGCGGAAGGCGATGAAGCAACGGGTGTGAAAATCGTCTTGCGCGCGATCGAAGAACCGGTTCGTCAAATCGCGCAAAACGCTGGTCTGGAAGGCTCGATCATCGTTGAGCGCCTGAAAAACGAAAAACCGGGCATTGGCTTCAACGCGGCAACAGGCGAATGGGTCGACATGATCGAAGCTGGTATCGTTGACCCGACGAAAGTCACTCGCTCGGCGCTGCAAAACGCTGCCTCTGTCGCCGCCATGGTCTTGACGACAGAAGCGGTCGTTGCCGACAAACCGGAAGAAAACAAAGGCGGCAATTCGGGCATGCCGGATATGGGTGGCATGATGTAATCTCGCCGCAAAAGCCTTGGAACACTGGGGGTTTCCCCGGTGTTCTTTTTCTTTTTGACTATATATGCCTCAGCCAGGTGTTCTTACAGCCGCTGATCGGGTGAAGGGCAGCTGTTGTTTCTCCCTCATATCGCTATTCTATTGCACCTTTTCCTCCGCTGTGCTAGTTATCGCACCTCAATGAAAAACGCATAAATCGCATTCCCTTTTTTCCAAGAGGCGTGAATGGCATAAATGTATGCCCCTTTCTTTTCCGGAAGAGGAATGATTCCGTTTTGCACCGGGCGCCAGTCGGCATCTCCGCCGTTCCATACACCCGCTTCGATCGTCAACGGGCGGTCGTCAAATTGGAGGTGTAATTTTGCCCCAGGGGCAACCGGATGGGGATTCATGTTTTTCACGAGCAGCGGCGGGGCGGCAGCGTCGGCCACGACTCCGCGGCCGCCTGTTGACCATGTATATGTTCCGAGGCGGTGGTCGATTGTCTCTCCGTCGACGGCCAATCGTAAGTCAGGCGGTTGGATGTCGCCCGATTGGCAACCGGACAGCCATACAGCGATGAGGAGCCATAGCCATCTATTTTTCATGTCGTTTTCCCCTTTCTCAGTTAGACGTTTTGCCTGCTCATTTGTTTCATTGTCGATTGTGATTTTGGGTAAAATTAGAAATGGAAAGGCGATATCCAAAGGAGGAGAATGAAATGAACGTGCGGATTGAACGCGATTCGCTCGGTGAGGTGCAGGTGCCGGCTGATAAGTACTGGGGGGCACAGACGGAGCGAAGCCGGCAAAACTTTCGCATCGGCAAAGAAACAATGCCGCTTGAACTCATTTATGCCTATGCCGAGCTGAAAAAGGCGGCGGCGATCGTGAACCATCAGGCTGGAAAGCTGAGCGAAGCGAAGCAGCGGGCGATTGTGGCCGCGTGCGAGGAAATTTTGGCGGGCCGATGGGATGACCATTTTCCACTCGTCGTCTGGCAGACGGGAAGCGGGACGCAGACGAATATGAACGTCAACGAAGTCGTGGCGAGGAGGGCGAATGAGCTGCTAGGTGACGGGGAGGGGCGCATTCACCCAAACGATGATGTCAACATGTCGCAAAGCTCGAACGATACATTCCCGACGGTGATGCATATCGCGATCTACATGAAAATCCAAACACATCTCCTGCCAGCGCTTGATGGCTTGATCGGAACATTCGCTGCGAAAGAACGCCAATATGAAAAGACGATCAAAATCGGGCGCACCCACTTGCAAGACGCGACGCCGCTCACATTTGGGCAGGAGATTTCCGGCTGGCGGACGATGCTGGAAAAAAGCAAGGCCATGATCACCGAAGCGAGTGAGAAGCTGCTTGATTTGGCGATCGGCGGCACGGCGGTCGGAACCGGAATCAATGCGCCGCCGGGATTTGGCGAACAAGTGGCCGAGCAGCTGAAGGCGCAAACCGGCTATCCATTCCGTTCGGCAACAAACAAATTCCATGCGTTGACCAGCCATGACGAGATTGTTTACGTCCACGGGGCATTGAAAGCGCTCGCTGCCGATTTGATGAAAATCGCCAACGACATCCGCTGGCTGGCGAGCGGGCCGCGCTCCGGGCTCGGGGAGATCACGATTCCAGCCAATGAACCGGGGAGCTCGATCATGCCGGGGAAAGTGAATCCGACGCAAAGCGAAGCGATGACGATGGTCGCTGTTCAAGTGTTCGGCAACGACGCCACGATCGGTTTTGCGGCAAGCCAAGGCAACTTCCAATTAAATGTGTTCAAGCCGGTCATCGCCTATAACGCCATTCAGTCCGTGCAGCTGCTCGGCGATGCGATTCGTTCGTTTGATGAGCGGTGCGCCAAAGGGTTGGAGGCGAATGAAGCGAAAATGAAAGAATACGTAGAGCGGTCGCTCATGCTCGTGACGGCGCTGAGCCCGCATATCGGCTATGACCGGGCGGCGGAAATCGCGAAGCTCGCCCATCGCGAAGGGTTGACGCTCAAGGAAGCGGCATTGAAAACCGGGTATGTGACAGCTGAGCAGTACGAAGAATGGGTGAGGCCGGAGAAGATGATTTAGCGGCACAAAACGACGGGTAGATCAGCCGTGAGCGAATAGGCGGGCCAAAAACGCTCATCCCGATTCAAGGGATGAGCGTTTTTCCATTGAGACAGCCTCCTGCCGCCAGCTGGCTGCTTTGCACCGGGCAAATGTTAAGCAAACAGGCGAATGAGTTCATTAATCGACAAGACGGCAAACAGCGCCAGACAAAGAACGAGCAGCGCATTCGAGAGCCAATGGTTGCGCCCTTCGTCCGGAAGCGCTTTTTTCGAATTGAGCAAATAAAGAAGCGTCACAGCCAAAAATGGCATAAACAGCGCGCCGAGCGCCCCGTAGGCGATGATGAGTCCGACCGGCTTGCCGATGAAATGCAAGAGCATCGGCGGGAAGGTGAGCCAAAAGACGTAGAAGCGGAACGCTTTTGACTGGTTGAGCGATTCGGCGCCAACCGGCGTTTTCTGCATGTTGCGAACAAAATCGGCGAACAAATACGAAACGCCGTTCCAAACGCCGATGACCGATGTAAATGACGCCGACCAAAAGCCGAGCAAAAAGAGCCAACGGGCGGCCGGGTGCAGCTCGTTGCCCATGATCGAAGCGAATGACACAAGCCCCTGCTCGCCGCTGATCGTCGTGTTAGTGCCGTACAACAAGGCGGCCCCAAGCACGAGAAGCGACAACGTAAAGATGGCGGTGACAATATAAGCGACAGCGGAATCATAGCGCATCGGCGATACGTAAGCTCGCCCTTTCCAGCCGTTTTCCTGCAGCCAATATCCGTATGACGCCATGGTGATAGAGCCGCCGACGCCGCCGATCAGCCCGAGAGCATACAAAAGCGACCCTTTCGGCAAATCCGGAACGGCCGTTTTCCAAAGATCATCGAGCTGCGGCAGGACAAGAAGCGCCGAGCCGACCACGGTAATGAACATGAGCCCGACGAGCACATTCATGACCCGCTCAAACAATTGGAATCGGCCGGACCAAGTAATCGCAAAGCCAGCCACCCCATGGATGACGGCCCACGCCCAAAGCGGAATGGACGGGATCATCGCTGACATCGCCAAGGCGCACGATGACGTACCGGCCGCGCCGTATACGAATCCCCAAATAATGGCGTACACGCCAAAATAGATTGAGGCCCATTTCCCCATTGACTGCCAGCCTTCGAAAATGGTTTTGCCGCTGAGCAAATGCCAACGGCCGACCCCTTCATTCAACACAAACTTGAACAATGCACCGACGATGATCGCCCACATAAAGACAAGGCCGTAGTTCGTTCCGGCGACAAGGGCGGCCACCAAATCCCCGGCCCCGACTCCGGTCGCTGCGACGATCAGCCCCGGGCCGATCATCGTCCACTTCGATTTCCCCATTTTTCTCTTCCCCCTTGTTGCAAATGGATTCCAAAAGTTCCGTATATTCGATATTATAGTAATAGTATAAACTGCGTCTTGTCTACCGCTGAAAGACCCATTCATTACTATAAAAGGAGTTTGATGTCATGGCGATTTACGAGCCGCTGCTTCCCCCTTTTGAAAAGGTGGTCCGCAACATTGAGCAAGTCATCGTCGGAAAACGCGACGTCATCATCCTCAGCTTAACAGCGTTATTGGCCAGAGGCCATGTGCTGCTCGAGGATGTGCCCGGCGTCGGCAAGACGATGTTGGTGCGTGCGCTGGCGAAATCGTTCAACGTGGAGCTGAAGCGCATTCAGTTTACGCCGGATTTGCTGCCGAGCGATGTGATCGGCGTTTCCGTCTACAATCCGAAAACACAGCAATTTGAGTATAAACCCGGACCGATTGTCGCCCACATCGTGCTCGCGGACGAGATCAACCGGACGTCGCCGAAGACGCAATCGGCGCTCCTGGAAGCGATGGAAGAAGGAAGCGTGACCGTTGACGGCGTCACCCGGGCGCTGCCGCAGCCGTTTTTGGTGATGGCGACGCAAAATCCGATTGAATATGAAGGAACGTACCCGCTCCCCGAGGCCCAGCTTGACCGGTTTTTAGTGAAACTGCACATGGGCTATCCGTCTCCCGATGAGGAAATCGAAATGTTAAACCGTCTCGAAAAAGCGGCGCCGCTTTCGGAGATCGGGCCGGTGATGCCGCTTGATGAACTGCTCACTCTGCAGCGAAAGGTGATGGGCGTGCATGTGAGCGACACCGTGAAGCGGTATATCGTCGATCTCATCCAGCAAAGCCGTGTGCACGAAGCGGTCTATTTGGGCGTCAGTCCGCGCGGGGCCGTCGCTTTGATGAAGGCGGCGCAGGCGTACGCGTTCATCCATGGCCGCGATTTTGTCATCCCCGATGATGTGCAACAGCTCGCTCCGCATGTGCTCGCCCACCGTCTCTTGATTCGTCCTGAAGCAAAATGGGACAAGCTTGACGCCGCTGCCGTCATCAAACAGCTTCTAGCCCGTACGCCGGTGCCGGTGCAAGGACGGCGATAAAAGCGATGAACGCGAAGCGAATGAAGAAGGGGAGGCGTTGGCTCCCGCTTGTTGGATTGTTGCTGTTGACCGCCATCTTGTTTTCCTACGCCATGTTTCAAGGCGGATTTGTCAGCTGGTTTTTGTTTTACAGCTTTTTGCCGTTTGGACTGCATGCGTTTGCCGTCGCCTTGTATCCGATCAGACGCGTTGCGGTGAGCCGGACGGTGCCGGCGAAGCGCTATCATGCAGGAGAACCGATTCCGGTGACGGTCCGCATGGAGCTGCCTTGGGCGATTCCGCCCGCTGCCCTCACCGTTTCGGGCCAGGAGCCGCGGCATGGAGGGGCGATGGCCGCGTGGCCGTTTCGACGCCGCCTTTCTTGTGCGTGGTCGCTCTCGTTGCCGCGCGGCCGCCATCAGTTGGACATCGTGCGCCTCGAGGCTTCTGACGCCCTCGGCTTTGTGAACAAAGCAGAATCGTTTTCGGCGCCGTGCACGATCATCGTGTATCCCCGCTATTGGCCTTGGCCGGCAGAAATGGTGCGTGAATGGTTCGCCTATGGAAAAGCGGCCCGCCCGCTTGCTTACCGCCGCGATCTGGCGGTGGCGGCCGGCGCCCGCGAGTACGCGCCCGGTGACAAAATGTCGTGGGTGCATTGGAAGGCGTCAGCGCGAAGGCAAGCGTTGATGACAAAAGAGTTCGATGAGCCGCGCAATGACGATTGGATCGTCGTGCTCGACGGCGCCGCATCGCCATGGTTTGAGGAGCTTGTCACGCTGGCGGCGTCCATCGCGAAAGCGTTGATCGATGAAGGAGTCCCAGTCGGCCTGCTCGTGACTGGAAAAGCCCGTTCTTATTTAGCGCCGCGGCGAAGCGAGGAGCAGTGGCCGTCGCTCCTTCTCCGTCTGGCGGAAGCGGAGGCGAACGGATCAGCGCCGCTTGCGTCTCAATTGGCGGAGGAGGGGAACTGGAGAACAGCGGCCGGTTGCGTGGTCGTGACGTCGAGGTTATCCGCCGAGTTGGCTGCGCAGCTGCGAGCGATGGCGTCAAAACGCTGCATAGTGTTGTATGTGGTCAACCGTGAATGGGGAGAGGACGAGCGGAGGTGGGCGGACGGACTCCGCCATGCGGGGGTGCACGTATCCCACATGCCCCCTCAATCATGGCAAACTGTCCGGCAAGGAGGAGAAGACGGATGAGGCGGTTAGGGACAAGGAAGTTGTCTGCTATGCTGCCCAACGTCCTAGCGGCTTGGCTGCTCACGGAATGGCTTTGGCCGTTGGAAGACGTGACGGATACAGCGCATATTAGAGTGTTTGCGGCCTTTGTCGCCCTTTGCTTCGGGATGTATTGGCTCCGCCTTCCGATCTGGCTGTCCGCTTTGGGGAAAGCGGGATATATATGGTGGTCGCTCGCTTGGCTGTTTTCGTTCCATTCGGCCGCCTCGCTGCCGTATGCCTTATGGCGGGATGGCGCGGCTTGGCTGCAGGGGGGACGCTTGTCCATGCCGAGCGATGCCGTGCGCACCTTTGCCTTTTTTCTGCTGCTATGGGCCATCTCGTTTCTGTTTCATTGGCTGATTGTCCAGAAAAAACGGTGGTTTGTCCCATACGCATTGACAGTTGGGTATATCGCTGTGCTTGATACGTTTTTTCCGTATAGCGGGAACGACGCGATCGTTCGCCTTGTGGCGCTTGGCTTTTTCGCCTTCGTTTGGCTGCATGGCGAGCGGCTGCAGGCAAAAGCGCCGTCTTTTCGCATCGGAACGTGGCGGGTGGCCGCTCTATTCATTCCGGCTGCTGCTTTGGCGGCTGGGTATGCGGGACCAAAGCTGCCGCCCCAATGGCCGGATCCGGTTGCGTTTATCCGCAGCGATCATGCCCAGCCGGAAGAAACGAACGATGACTCACCTTCTCCTGGCGTGGCAAAAGTGGGATACGGACAGAATGATTCCCGCCTCGGCGGGCCGTTTATCGCGGATGATACCGTCGTCTTTACGGCGAAAGATCGAGGGCTTCATTACTGGCGGATTGAGATGAAAGATATTTACACCGGCAAGGGATGGGAAGTGTTTCCGAGCGAGCAAGTCCGCTCGTTTGCCAACGGCGAAGAGCTCAAGTATGAATGGTGGAGCGATCAAGTTGAGACAGTGGAGCAAAAGGCGGAGATCGAGCGGCGCGATCAAGGGTTTCATCTCGTTTATCCGCTTGGGTTGCGGCGGGTGGAAGCAGCCGAACCGGTCGTGTACCGCATGGATGTGGCGACAGAGAAAATTTATACGACCGATGACAGGGCGAATGCGTTCCCTGTTGGCAAGTATTCATTGACCTATTGGGAGCCGGATTTTCCGATTGCGGCGTTGCGCGCCGCGCCCCCAGTTCGAGACCCTCTTCTGTTGAAACGATATACGCAGTTGCCAAAGACGCTTCCGCAAAGGGTGCGCGACTTGGCGAAGCAAATCGCCGCCGGAGAACAGACGGCTTACGACAAAGTGAGAGCCATTGAGCAGTATTTTCAACTTGGGCAATATACGTACGAAACAAAGGATGTCGCCGTTCCAAAAGAGAACGAAGATTACGTCGATCAATTTTTATTTGAAACAAAACGGGGGTATTGCGACAATTTTTCGACTTCTATGGTCGTGCTCGTGCGTTCGCTCGGCATTCCGGCGCGCTGGGTGAAAGGCTATACGTCCGGAAGGCTGGTCAGCGAGCAAGACGGGGAAAATCTTTACGAAATCCGCAACCATGACGCTCATGCGTGGGTTGAGGTGTATTTTGAAGGCGTCGGCTGGGTGCCGTTTGAGCCAACGCGGGGGTTTGTCAACCCGTATGCGTTTTCACTTTCTCAACAGAATGAGGAGCAACAAGCGCAGCCCTCGCAGCCGGAACCACAGGAACAGCCGCGCGTGCCGCTCGAACAATTGATCAAACGATCATCGCCAGAGCAAGACCGCCATTGGTGGGAGAAGCTGGCCGACAGTTGGTCATGGCAAATGGTGCTGGGCGTGTTCGCGATGCTAGCGGCATTGGGCGGAACGATTTACACGACAAGACGAAAATGGTGGCCGCGCCTTACGCTCCTTCGATTCCGCCGCCGCCAAGTTGACGGCCCGGAATGGCTTGTCCCCGCTTACTTGGCATTGTTGCGTCAGCTGCATGACTACGGGCTGAAACGAAAAGAAGAGGAAACGTTGCGTCAGTATGCCATCCAAGTGGATCGTTTATTCGAAACCGATGAAATGGAACGGCTGACCAAATCGTATGAACAAGCGGTCTACGGCGCAAACAGCAGTCGGATCGATTTCCGTGAGGCGCGCCAATTGTGGGAAAATTTAATAAAAAGGACGATCTCTTGACCGCCTGCCGGCAAGTTGATAGAATGAATTCAAATTTGCATACGGATAGACGAAAGCCCTTCATATAAGCGCAAGAATATGGCTTGCGCGTCTCTACCGGGCCGCCGTAAACGGCCCGACTATGAAGGCAGAAGACGCTGCTATTCTGCCTTCATCCACGTTTTGGGCAACGGCAGCGTTTATTTTTTGGACGGGGTGGAGAACATGAATCAAGAAATGATCGTCGTATTGGACTTCGGAAGCCAATATAACCAACTGATCACCCGCCGCATCCGTGAATTTGGCGTGTACAGCGAATTGCATCCGCATACGATTCGCGCCGACGAGATTCGCGCGTTGAACGCCAAGGGGATCATTTTTTCCGGCGGCCCGAACAGCGTATATGATGAGCAGGCGTTTCGGTGCGACCCGGCGATTTTTGAGCTCGGGCTGCCGATTTTAGGGATTTGCTACGGGATGCAGCTGATGGCGCACCACTTAGGCGGCAAAGTGGAAAAGGCGTCGCACCGCGAGTACGGGAAGGCGCTCATTCAAGTGAAACATGACTCCCTGTTGTTCCACGGTTTGCCGGACGAACAAGTCGTCTGGATGAGCCATGGCGATTTGGTTACCGCTCCGCCTGACGGCTTTGTCGTAGATGCCACAAGCCCTTCCTGCCCGATCGCAGCGATGAGCGATGAACGGCGGAAGTGGTATGGAGTGCAGTTTCATCCCGAAGTGCGCCACTCGGTCTACGGCAACGATTTGTTGAAGAAGTTCGTTTTCGATGTATGCGGCTGCCGGGGCGACTGGACGATGGAAAACTTCATCGATGAGCAGGTGCGTCGCATTCGCGAACAAGTGGGCGAAAAAAGAGTGTTGTGCGCCTTAAGCGGCGGGGTTGACTCGTCGGTTGCGGCTGTATTGGTGCACCGCGCCATCGGCGATCAGCTCACCTGCATTTTTGTTGACCACGGCCTTCTTCGCAAAGGCGAAGCGGAAAGCGTCATGAAGACGTTCCGTGAGCAATTCCAGATGAATGTCATCAAAGTCGATGCGAAAGAGCGCTTTTTGGCGAAACTAAAAGGGATCACAGACCCGGAACAAAAGCGGAAAATCATCGGCAACGAGTTTATTTACGTCTTTGACGATGAGGCGGCGAAGCTTGAAGGCATTGAATTTTTAGTGCAAGGGACGCTCTATACCGACATTATCGAAAGCGGCACGGCGACGGCGCAAACGATCAAATCGCACCATAACGTCGGCGGTTTGCCGGAAGATATGAAATTCGAACTGATCGAACCGCTCAATACGCTGTTTAAAGACGAAGTGCGCGCTCTTGGCACACAATTAGGCATTCCGGACGAAATCGTTTGGCGCCAGCCGTTCCCGGGTCCGGGGCTTGGCATTCGCGTCCTTGGCGAGGTGACGGAAGAAAAATTGGAAATCGTCCGCGAATCGGATGCGATTTTGCGCGAAGAAGTGAAAAAAGCGGGGTTGGACCGCGACATTTGGCAATATTTCACTGTTCTTCCCGACATCCGCAGCGTCGGGGTGATGGGTGATGCCCGCACGTACGATTATACGGTCGCCATCCGCGCCGTAACCTCGATCGACGGGATGACCGCCGATTGGGCCCGCATTCCGTGGGATGTGCTGGAACGCATTTCAACGCGCATCGTCAACGAAGTGCCGCACGTCAACCGCGTCGTCTACGACATTACAAGCAAGCCTCCGGCGACGATTGAGTGGGAATAAAAACGAACAAAAGACGAGCATTTCCAAAGAAATGTTCGTCTTTTTTCTTGACAAGCGACCGACAGGCTGATACAATAGCCGTGGAATCATGAATATTGTCGAATTCCGTCGTATAATCCCGGGAATATGGCTCGGGAGTTTCTACCAAGCTACCGTAAATAGCTTGACTACGAGGGATGTGAAATAGAGAGTCGATGTCCTCTCTCTGTTCGTCATTCCTTCTTAGTCAACGCTTCTGGTAGCTGCAGAAGCGTTTTTATTCTTTATAGGGGGGACAGACGTGAGAAAGTATTTTCAGTTTGATGAGCTCGGCACGAATTATCGGACGGAGATCATCGCCGGGCTGACGACGTTTTTGTCGATGGCGTACATTTTGTTCGTCAACCCATTTACCTTGTCGTTAGGGGCGGTGAAAGATTTTCCTGACGAACTGCGCATTGACCAAGGAGCCGTCTTTGTCGCGACGGCTTTGGCGGCGGCATACGGGTCGATTTTAATGGGAGTGCTGGCCCGCTACCCGATCGCCTTGGCGCCGGGGATGGGGCTGAACGCTTTCTTCGCCTTCACGGTCGTCTTGCATATGGGCATTCCGTGGCAAACGGCCTTGGCGGGAGTGTTTGTTTCCGGCATCATTTTTACGATTTTATCGCTCACCGGCATTCGAGAAAAAATCATCGATGCCATTCCCGTTGAACTGAAATATGCCGTCAGCGCCGGAATTGGGCTGTTCATCACGTTCATCGGCCTGCAAAACGCCGGCATTATTGTGAATAACGACGCCACCCTGGTCGGATTGAGCGATTTGAAGGATGGCAATACGCTGCTCGCCATTTTCGGATTGTTCATCACCGTTGTTTTAATGGTGAAAAAGGTAAACGGCGGCGTCTTTTACGGCATGGTCATTACGGCTGTCGTTGGCATGATTTTCGGACTGATTGAAGTGCCGAAACAAATTGTCGGCGCGATCCCGGACATTTCCCCGACGTTCGGCGTCGCGATTGAACACTTGCCAGATATTCTTTCGCTGAAAATGCTTGGCGTCGTCTTGACATTCTTTATTGTCGACTTTTTCGATGCGACCGGCACCCTTTTGGCAGTGGCCAACCAAGCCGGGCTGTTGAAAAACAACAAACTGCCGCGCGCCGGCAAAGCGTTGCTTGTTGACGCGACAGCGGTGATGGTTGGGGCGGTGTTTGGCACATCGACGACGACATCGTATATCGAATCGTCGGCCGGCGTCGCTGCTGGAGGACGCTCCGGGTTTTCCGCGGTCGTGACGGGGATTTTGTTCTTGCTGGCGCTGTTCTTCTCCCCGCTCCTGAGCGTCATTACCGCACCGGTCACCGCACCAGCGCTCATCATCGTCGGGGTGTTGATGGCTTCGTCGATCGGCGAAATTGACTGGAAAAAGTTCGAAGTCGCCGTGCCGGCGTTCTTCACCTTGATCACGATGCCGCTCTCCTATAGCATTGCCACCGGCATCGCTGTCGGCTTCATCTTTTACCCGATCACGATGCTGTTGAAAGGCCGCGGCAAAGACGTTCATCCGTTGTTGTATGTCCTGTTTGTCGTCTTTATCTGCTACTTCGTCTTTTTGCGGGAATAGAAGAGGAGTGAACTACCCCCACTTAATTTTCTAGCGAAAATTTGAAGTGGGGGCTTCCAAAGAAGTTTGACTGCTTCAAGCAATCCTTATTCTTTGAGGCGTGTCCACTTCGCCGCTAGAGCATAAGACACTCA
>NZ_SDLD01000046.1:0-22531 GCF_013096875.1 Geobacillus sp. DSP4a
ACGAACGTCTCTCTTTCCTTCATTTCGTTTGTTCGCCGTTTTTTCTCTGGGCAGCTTCCTCTCGATTGGAAATCCGGGATGGCCGCTGCTTTGTTTGAGTATGCCCAAATTTATGGAAGGCGTATGTATAATTTTGGATAATCAACACTCGTGATACAAAATCAATATTCGTTTGATGTTAAACAAAGCAATATAGGTCAAAAAAATCATGGTTTCTTCTGTTATCTTATTTGTAAGGAGGTGTAAGGAGGGCTATGAAATGAGCTACAGTCCCATTATTCAAAAAACGATTGAATATATAGAGACTAATTTGCATGAAGAATTATCTTTAGAAAACATTGCTCAGTTTGCTGGTTTTTCAAAGTACCATTTTCATCGTATTTTTCAAAAAGAAGTTGGTGTGACTGTATCTGAATATGTTCGATATCGAAGAATTGCTAATTCAGCCAACATGCTGCTTTATACGGATAAAAAGATAATAGATATTGCTTTCTATTATCGCTTTGAAACACAAGAATCATTTACCCGTTCGTTTAAGAAATATTATCAATTACCGCCAGGACAATACCGCAAAATCATGGGTAAATTAACTTTACAAAGGGAGGATGTCATGTTGAAAAACGAACAAGTGAAAGGATGGAAATTAAGCGGAAGTCACCCGTTTAATTATAAAATGGGAATTGACAGAGAAATCTTTCACAGGGGGAAAGCATCTGGATTCTTAAAGGCTGTTACTGTCCAATCTCAAGCTGAATTTGCCACAATGATGCAACAATTTAAGGCAGAAAAGTATCTTGGTAAAAGGATAAAACTTTCTGGGTTTATAAAATCAAAAGGTGTTGATGGATTCTGTGGGTTTTGGATGCGAGTGGATGATGCACTTGGGGATGTGTTGCAATTTGATAATATGAGTGACCGCCCGATTGTAGGAGATACTGAATGGAATCATTACTATATCGTTTTAGATGTTCCTAAAAATAGTGCAGTCATATCTTTTGGTGTTTTACTTTCGGGGAAAGGGCAAGTATGGATTGATGAACTTAAATTTGAGGAAGTGGATGAGCGTACACCAACAACAAATATTGATTTTACAGTTGACCTTTTAGACGAGCCTACCAATTTATCTTTTGAAGAGTGGGAGTAGATGATATTTATCCCCGTAAAATATATCCGTCCAGGAAAAAATGTCCAAGAAGCCGAGCAGGGGCAGGGTTTTGCCTGGGTCCATGCTGGGCTTTTCTTCGTTTGAAAGGAGTACTCACTGTCTCCTTTTCGCCTGATTTCTTTCAAATTAGCGGACATGATTTATTTTCCCTTAACATAGCAGGGAAATCAAACATGATGAAAGCATGGTTCGGATAGTGTGAACGCTTGGAAGGGAAAGGCGAAAGGACATTTAGAAAAGACTGGAATGGATCAATGTGCATTTCATCGGCACTGGCCTGGTGTGTGATACAATATTTGATGCGAAGTATATTTAAGTCAGGAAGATCATGGCTCACTTGCCTGAATGAAAGGTGCGATTACAATGGACTGTTGTGCTCCGACAAACCGTGGAGAAACGACGGAAACAAACTGCCCGAACTGCGGGCAAAACGGACGACGGGTGCCGCTGATCACGCTCAAGTCGTTGTTGAAACCTGCGGCTTTGGCGACGCTTGAACCTGACCGTGATTACGCCTTTTGCCCGAACCCGTCCTGCGAAACGGTCTATTTTGCGTGGGACGGTTCGCTGACTTTTGCCGTAGGAGACTTGAAAGTGCCCGTGTTTCAAAAGGATTCGGACATGGATGTTCCTGTTTGTTACTGTTTTGACTGGACGCGGGAACGCATTGAGCGAGCTGTGCGGAACGGCGGAGAGCCGCTTCAGGAAATCAAAGCCCATGTCCAGGCAGGGCGATGCGGTTGTGAAGTGAACAACCCCCAGGGGGCTTGTTGCATGGGGAACGTGGCGGAATTTATATTCGACAGGTGAACGGGAACTGACCTGTTGAACATGGATCGGTTGCACGCTTATCCAACCATCTTTTAACCAATCATCGACCTGCACAATTATCAGCACCTGCCCATCCGCATATGACATAGAAGTTCTTCAAAAAAACAGGAGGGAACTTCTATGTTTTTGATTCCAGAGCACCAGGAGAGGTACGAGCATTTCTTGAAGCCTTTGTATGGAATGCTACTTGAAATTTCGTGGTTGTTGCGGCTCTTGCAGTACCAGTTTTTTGCCTGCGGAGTTAAAACCGAATGTGAACTACCAGATAAGGGTGAAGTTCGTAGGGACAGGGGATAGGAATTATGTGGTATGCGACGAATGTTATAATTTAATTCGAAGCGAGTTTCCTGATTTATTTGCAAATCAATGATTTTACATAGATGCGAACAGTGTTCATGAAAGGATGGGAAAAATGACCCTAACAGATAGGATTATAACTTTATTAACAGAGAAGGATGGGTTAACAGATCGGGAAATTACTGATATCTTATTGGGTAAAAATAATCCGCAACAATCAGTGAATCAAGCCTGTAGAAATTTGGCGAATAGAGGTTTGCTTAGGCGGGTTGTCCGTAAGGATGGTTTAATAGGTAATTTTTTAACCGATGACGGATTAGTAGTGAATTCGGCTCAAGGAAACGATTCCAAGATAACAGAGAATACAGATTCGAAGTTGAAAGAAGACTATATTAAAGAGGTCTTGCAGGCATACCTGCATTCAGAAGGATGGGAAACACAAATTGCGTGGGGAAAAACACCTGGAATTGATATAAACGCAATCCGAGGTAATGAGCGTTGGATTATTGAGGTGAAGGGTCTAGGAACATCAAATCCAATGAACGTGAATTATTTCTTAGGGGTATTGGCGGAAACTTTGCAAAGAATGGAGGATCCCAATGCCAAATACAGCATCGCATTACCAGATGTGAAACAGTTTCGAAATCTTTGGGACAGGCTACCTCTGTTAGCGAAGAAGAGAACAGGAATCACGGCATTATTTATCGATGAACAAGGCAATGTCAGCGAGTGCCTATGATAAAACCTAAAGATTGGTCTGTCATACCTAGCACCCTCTTTAGCTTTCCTGTCACGAATTGACACTTGAAAAATGGAGATCATTTGGCTGAGTTGGTTAGACAGGCGGGAAGAGTCTAACCTGTTCGGGTTTCATGGCGGCGAATGGCCACCGTTTTTTGAGGGTTTCTTTTCCTCGCGATGTTTCCGTTTGCCCGTGTGCTCTTGTCACGCCAGACTGAGCCATTGCATAAGATAGTAGCATATTCCAAGTGTGAGGAGAGTGAACAGGCAATTGAATCCGAATTACGTCCATCCGTATATTAGCACTCAGTGGCCCTACCCGATGTCCAGTTACTTCCCCCCTCATTATGGCTGGTGGAGCTGGTCACCGTATGCTTGCGGTATGCTACAACATGCAAGGAACGACAGGTTTCCTCCCATCAAATTGAGAGATTACGGCGGAAAACCGTTCGTTGTCAATATTGAGAGAGCCGCCGAGCAAAATCAAAATTTCCGAACCGCATTATGGACAGGAAAACATTTGCAAGTGACGTTGATGAGCATTGAGGTAGGAGGAGATATCGGACTGGAAGTTCATCCGAATGTGGACCAGTTTATTCGTATTGAACAAGGACAGGGTCTTGTGCAGATGGGGGAACGAAAAGACCGTCTGGATTTTGAAAGAAGAGTGTCCGAAGATGACGCGATCATGATTCCAGCTGGGACGTGGCATAATGTGACCAATATAGGGCATGTTCCCTTGAAGCTATATTCCATTTATGCTCCGCCCGAGCATCCGTTTGGCACGGTTCACAGGACGAAAGCCGAGGCCATGGCCGATGATCGGTGACTGATTTGGCAGTTTCGTTGGAAACCAGAGTTATGTCAGGTTTTCAATTGATTATAGGAAAAAGTAGCCGCAGAGCCCTTCGTCAGGGGTGTTCTGCGGTTTTTGCTTTCAAACGAGGGGTGCCGCCTGCAACATTTAGGGGTTCGTTTGGCAGAACGTCGCGGCTCATCAAAGCGTTTGTGTAGCTTGTTCGCTTCGGTTGGGCGCAGGCGCAATCTTGCGTGTTTCCGGTTGTCATTTTTGCCTCATTGGCGCTGACGAAGATCGCGCCGCTTCCGCTATTGCCGCGGTATGATTGGCTGCTTGTTATTTGCCTGCTCATGCAATGGTGGATGGTGCGGTCAGGGATGGAAACGCGGGATGAACTCAAAGTGATCACCTTGTTCCACGTCATTGGACTTGCGCTCGAGCTGTTTAAAGTGCGCATGGGTTCGTGGTCGTATCCGGAAGAGGGGTATACGAAAATCTTTGGCGTGCCCTTGTACAGCGGGTTTATGTATGCGAACGTCGCCAGCTATCTTTACCAGGCGTGGCGAAGGCTGAAGGTGGAGTTGGTGCAATGGCCGCCGTTTTGGATGGTCGTTCCTCTCGCTTCGGCGATTTACTTGAATTTTTTCACCCACCATTATTGGGTGGACGTTCGTTGGTGGCTCTCAAGCCTCGTCATGCTTGTCTTTTGGCGGTCATGGGTGACGTATGAGGTCGGGGGAATCCGCTACCGGATGCCGCTTGTTTTGTCGTTTTTGCTGATCGGGTTTTTCATCTGGATCGCGGAAAACATCGCCACCTTTTTTGGCGCTTGGCAATATCCAAACCAGGCGAAGGCGTGGAGCCTTGTTCATTGTATGGGCGATCATGGCTACGATCGATGTTTCGATTAAGTACAGGTGTTCGAGCACTTGGGCGATGGTCCAACTCCCTTTCGCCGCCCGGGTGTTCAGCTGTTCGTCCGACAGCCCGGAAACGCTTTTGATCAGCTGTTGGCGCACTCGCTCATTATGATCCATCATGTTTCCCTCATTTCGATGTAGATTTGGTTTCATCGTACGATAAGGAAGATCAACCGTAAAGCCGTTTTGTGTTCGCCGTGATCATGGTTTTGACTTGTTCGATATCTTGGCCATAGTGTGCCGCCACGGCTCGCGCGGAGTCCAATAGCCATAACGGCGTTGTCAGTTTTCCGGCAAACGGGCCGGCAAACGGCCATGGGCCATCGGTTTCAAGGAGCAGCTGCTCGATGGGAACGAGGGATAACAGCTGCTTGTCGCGCTCGCGGTAGCACACTTCCGGCGTGATGGAGATGTAGTAGCCGCATTGGACGATTTGTTTGACCACGGCAGGCTCGGCCTTCAGCCAGTGGAAATGGGCTTGTCGGACGCCAGTTTGCTGCAAGATGGCCAAGGCGGTTTCGGCGCGGTCGTAGACGGCGTGAAGAACGAGCGGCAAGGAGGCATCCGCGGCGATGGCCGCGATTTCGGTTAATCGTTCTTGATACGCGGGCAGCTTGGCGCATGCTTCCGCTGAATAGTATGGCAGCCCGACTTCGCCGATGGCGGCGAGCAGCGGCCGCTCTTGCTTGACAAGCTCTGTCCATTCGTTCCAATCGGCTTCGCTTGGCAGCGGTTGCTCGGGATGAAAACCGATGGCGGCGTAGACGAAGGAAGGGAATCGCTGTTTCAACTCGAGCGTTCGGTGGCTTGAGCGCAAATCGGTGGATACGGCGACGACGCCGGTGATGCCCGCTTCTTGCCAACGGTTGATTTGTTCATCGATGTCCGTGTACTGGTCGAGATGAATATGAGCGTCGATCATCCACAGCGACCTCCCCTGTCCTTTTGGCCGTACGATCGCCAACTGCAGCTTATCCCCATTCCTTATCAATCTGGTACTTGCGGATGCGGTATTGCAAGTTTTGTCGGCTTAAGCCGAGCGCTTTGGCCGTTTTTGTGATGTTGAAGCCGTGATGCTGCAGCGCCTTGCGGATGTAGTAAATTTCGACTTCTTCCATGTATTTGTCAAGCGGCAACATATCTTCCGTATCGAACAAAAAGTCCGTTTTCGCTTCGTCGGGCGCCAGCTTGGCTCGAAAAGGGGCAGGCAGATGGGCGAGGGTGATGGTTTGTTCTTGTTCCATCGTCGCCATCGTTTCCAACATGACGGCCTCCAGTTCGCGCACGTTGCCGGGCCAGCTGTAAGCAAGAAACGCCTCTTGCACGTCATCGCCGAGTCCTTCGACATGTAGGCCATAGCGCTCGTTGCCTTGACGGATGAAATGGATAGCGAGCGGCAAAATGTCCTCTTTCCGTTCGCGCAACGGCGGCAGGACGATGCAGTGGACGGCAATTTGGTAGTAAAGCGATTTGAGCAATTCCCCTGCTTGGACGGCATCGATCGGGTCTCCGCTTGTCGAGGCGATGAGGCGAACATCTGCATGAACCGGTTTTTGGCCATGGGCGCGGACAAACTGTTTTTCTTGCAGGAAACGGGCAAGTTTTTGTTGAAGCGGCAGGCTTAACAAGTCAATATCGTCAAGCAGGACGGTGCCGCCGTCCGCTTGTTCAAACAAACCGGGCTGGATCTCGCCGCCTTCTTCGCTGCCAAACAGCATCGTTTCCATCCAATCGTCCGGAAGCGACAAACACGTTTGCGCAAAAAACGGCTTGGCCCGCCGTTCGCTTTCATGGTGAATGCAGGAAGCGAGCAAGTCTTTTCCTGTCCCTTTCTCCCCAATGAGCAGCACGGACGCTTCGGAGCGGGCGGCATGACGAGCAAGGCGGATGGCCTTTTGCATGGCTTCGCTTTGGCCGATGATGTCCGCAAACGTGCGGCCGGCTTCCTTGCGTTGGTGGTGTTCTTGGATCAGTTTGCGGAACTTCGTGATGTCTTTGGCGATTTCCACGGCGCCGATGATGCGCCCGTCTTTTTGCAGCGGGTGCGTTTGATTGACCGTTGTCACGGCTTGTCCTTTGTTATTGAAATAGGTTTGCTGCTTGTTCAGAATGCTCTTGCCGGTGCGCAGCGCTTCAAGCAATGTGCTCGGCTGCTCCGGGTTGAAGCGGAAGACGTCCAAAATGTTTTTATCGAGCACGTCCTCGATGTTCATGCCCTCGATGTCCCGCATTTTTCGGTTGTAAATGACGGTTTTCCCATGTTGATCGACGGCATGGACGCCAAGGTCAATCAGTTCGAGAATTTGCTCATACATCGTTAAAAGCGTTTCCATATCCCGGTTCACGATCAGCACCTCTCTTTTTTGTATTATAGCATAAGGTGGACGGGAGACAGGAAGGGAAAGAAAGATGTGAAAAAATTTTTTGCTAAATATATTGAAAATAGACAAAAATAGTTCCATAATAAAGTTATAGTTTATTATAAATTGACAAATAGATTTGCAGTAAGGGAGGTTCTGTTCCCTTTCTCGAAATGTAAGCGGTTGCGAAATCGATCATAGAGAGGGGAGAGTTTTCGGATGCAACCCGTGCAAGAACTGAAACGAGAGCTAAAAAGCAGGCATTTATTTATGATCGCGCTAGGCGGAGTGATCGGCACCGGTTTGTTTTTAGGATCGGGTTATACGATTCATGAGGCGGGGCCAGGCGGGGCCGTCGTTGCGTATCTTTTTGGCGGATTGGTTATGTATTTGACCATGCTTTCGTTAGGAGAATTGGCCGTGAGAATTCCTGATGCCGGGTCGTATCAGACGTATGCGACGAAATTCATCTCGCCGGCAGTGGGGTATTGCATCGGTTGGCTGTCATGGCTGAACTGGTCGGTGACGGTCGGCATCGAGCTGCTCACGGTCAGCATTTTGATGAAGCGATGGTTTCCTGATGTGCCGACATGGGTGTTTTGTGCGGTCTTCGCTTTGCTCTTGTTTTTGATCAACGCCTTGTCTGTCAAAGGATTTGGCGAGGTGGAGTTTTGGTTTTCGAGCATCAAGGTGCTGACGGTGATCGCCTTTATTGTTCTTGGTCTGGCGGCGATGTTCGGAGTCATCCATATGAAAAATGGACAACCTGCTCCGTTTTTCTCGAACTTTACAGACCATGGGGGCTTGTTTCCAAATGGGTTTTGGGCCATCTTTACGACGATGATCCTCGTGAACTTTTCGTTCCAAGGGACGGAATTGGTCGGCGTGGCGGCGGGGGAAAGCCGCGAGCCGGAAAAAACGGTGCCGGTTGCGCTGCGCAACACCGTATGGCGCATTTTGATCTTCTTTATTTTGGCCATTTTTGTGCTGGCTGGTTTGTTTCCGTGGGAGAAAGCCGGCGTTGTGGAAAGCCCGTTTGTTGAGGTGTTTGACAACATTGGCATTCCGTATGCAGCCGATATCATGAATTTTGTCATCATTACCGCGGTGCTGTCGGTGGCCAACTCGGGGTTATACGCGACGTCGCGCGTCCTCTGGTCGATGTCGCGCCAAGGCATGGTCAGTCCGTTTTTCAGCAAGCTATCGAAACGCGGCGTGCCGATCAACGCACTTATTGCCAGCATTGCCATCGGCTGCTTGTCGCTTTTGTGCAGCATTTACGCCGAAGATACAGTGTACGTTTGGCTGACGGCGGTCGCGGGATTTGGCGCCGTCACGGTGTGGGCTTCCATCGCGCTGTCCAGCTATTTCGGACGAAAAGCGTTTTTGCGTGAAGGCGGCGATGTGCGCGATCTGAAATACCGGACGCCGTTGTATCCGTTCGTGCCGCTCGCGGCGTTTGCGTTGAATATGGCGACGATCATCGGGCTGGCGTTTATTCCGGATCAACGGATCGCTCTTTACTGCGGCATTCCGTTTCTCCTTGCGTGTTATGGGTACTACCACCTTGTGGCGAAAAAACGGGTTCAGCTCCTAGCCGCAGAAAAAGGGGAGCTCAAGGCCGCCAAGTAAAAATCATTGAAAAAAGCCATAATCATTTGCATAATATAACTATGAAACCGTTTTATAACGAAAAATTTTTTTGCCTTTAAAAAGGAGGATGACGAAATGGTGCAGCCGTACAGACACGAACCGCTCACTGATTTTACCGTAGAAGCGAACCGCGAAGCGTTTTTGGCCGCGCTCCAAAAAGTGGAATCGGAGCTTGGGCGCGATTATCCGCTTGTGATCGGCGGCGAGCGGGTGATGACGGAAGACAAAATCACGTCGATCAATCCAGCGAACAAAGCGGAAGTCATCGGCCGGGTGGCGAAAGCGACCAAAGAGCTGGCGGAGCGGGCGATGAAAACCGCTGATGAGGCGTTTCGCACTTGGAGCCGGACAAGTCCGGAAGCGCGGGCCGATATTTTGTTCCGGGCGGCGGCGATCGTGCGCCGGCGCAAGCACGAGTTTTCCGCTTGGCTGGTGAAAGAAGCAGGCAAACCGTGGCGCGAAGCGGACGCCGATACCGCGGAAGCGATCGACTTTATGGAATATTACGGCCGGCAAATGCTGAAGCTGAAAGACGGCATTCCGGTTGAGAGCCGTCCGGGGGAAACGAACCGGTTTTTCTACATTCCGCTTGGCGTCGGGGTTGTCATTTCGCCGTGGAACTTCCCGTTTGCCATTATGGCCGGAACGACGGTCGCTTCGCTTGTCACGGGCAATACGGTGCTGTTGAAACCGGCAAGCGCAACGCCGGTCGTGGCGTATAAATTTGTGGAAGTGTTGGAAGAAGCGGGGCTTCCGGCTGGTGTGTTGAATTATATTCCGGGCAGCGGGGCTGAAGTCGGAGATTATCTCGTCGACCATCCGCGCACACGATTTATCAGCTTCACCGGATCGCGGGATGTCGGCATCCGCATTTATGAGCGGGCGGCGAAAGTGCACCCAGGGCAAATTTGGCTGAAACGCGTCATCGCGGAAATGGGCGGCAAAGACGGCATCATTGTCGATAAAGAAGCGGACCTCGAACTGGCGGCGCAATCGATCGTGGCGTCGGCGTTTGGCTACTCTGGGCAAAAATGTTCGGCGTGCTCGCGCGCCATTATCGTCGAAGATGTGTATGACCAAGTGTTGAATCGCGTTGTCGAGCTGACGAAGCAGCTCAACGTCGGCGATCCGGCGGAGCAAGCGACGTTTATGGGGCCTGTCATCGACCAAGGGGCGTACAACAAAATTATGGAGTATATCGAAATCGGCAAGCAGGAAGGCCGTCTCATGACCGGCGGGGAAGGAGACGACTCGAAAGGGTTCTTCATCCAGCCGACCGTGTTTGCGGATGTCGACCCGAACGTGCGCATCATGCAGGAGGAAATTTTCGGACCGGTCGTGGCGTTTGCGAAAGCGCGCGACTTTGACCATGCGCTTGAGATTGCGAACAACACCGAATACGGTCTGACAGGAGCCGTCATCTCGCGCAATCGGGCGAATCTTGAAAAAGCGCGGCACGAGTTCCATGTCGGCAACTTGTACTTCAACCGCGGCTGCACAGGGGCGATCGTCGGGTATCAGCCGTTTGGCGGCTTCAACATGTCAGGCACTGACTCGAAAGCGGGCGGCCCGGACTATTTGATCCTCCATATGCAAGCGAAAACCGTATCGGAAATGTTTTAAACCAAAAAAGGGCGGCGGCGTCCGCCCTTTTATAGCGAAGAAACGCAGATAAGGAAAGGAGCGGTTGATGATGGCTACGAAGTCCGAACAGCTCATTGAACAGACGGAGCGATACGGAGCGCGAAATTATCATCCATTGCCGATTGTCATTTCCGAAGCGGAAGGGGTATGGGTGAAAGACCCGGAAGGCAACCGCTATATGGACATGTTAAGCGCCTATTCGGCCGTCAACCAAGGACATCGTCATCCGAAAATTGTGGAGGCGTTGAAGCGGCAAGCTGACCGCGTCACGCTCACATCGCGCGCCTTCCATAATGACCAGCTCGGCCCATGGTACGAAAAAGTGTGCCGGCTGACGAAAAAAGAGATGGTGCTGCCGATGAACACCGGCGCCGAGGCGGTAGAAACGGCGCTCAAGGCGGCGCGCCGCTGGGCGTATGACGTGAAAGGCGTCCCTGACAATCAGGCGGAAATCATCGTTTGTGAAGGCAATTTCCATGGCCGGACGCTCGCCGCGGTGTCGTTGTCGTCCGAACCGGCTTATAAACGCGGTTTTGGTCCGCTTTTGCCCGGGGTGAAAATCATCCCGTACGGGGATATCGAAGCGCTCAAGGCAGCGATGACACCGAATACGGCGGCGTTTCTTGTCGAACCAATCCAAGGGGAAGCCGGCATCCGCATCCCGCCGCAAGGCTTTTTAAAAGCGGCCTATGACGTGTGCAAAGAACACAACGTGTTGTTCATCGCCGATGAAATCCAAACCGGGCTAGGACGGACGGGGAAGTTGTTTGCTTGCGACTGGGAAAATGTTGTGCCTGATATGTATATTTTAGGGAAAGCATTGGGCGGCGGGGTGTTCCCGATTTCGTGCGTTGTTGCCAATCGCGATATTTTGTCGGTGTTTGAACCGGGCTCGCACGGCTCGACGTTTGGCGGCAATCCGCTCGCTTGCGCGGTATCGATCGCCGCGCTTGAGGTGATCGAAGAAGAGCGGCTGGCGGAGCGGTCGCTTGAGCTTGGCGAATATTTTTTGGCAAAGTTAAAGCAAATCGAAAACAAGGACATTAAAGAAATCCGCGGCCGCGGCTTGTTTATCGGTGTCGAGCTGCATGGACCGGCGCGTCCGTATTGCGAAGCGCTGAAAGAACAAGGGCTGCTTTGCAAGGAGACGCATGAGACGGTCATCCGTTTTGCGCCGCCGCTCATTATTACGAAAGAAGAGCTCGACTGGGCGATTGAGCGGATTGTAAAGGTGCTGTCCCAACCGACTGCGGTTTAAAAAAGTGGAAAAAAGGTGTCCCGAAAGTACAGCGGGGCGCCTTTTTGTTTTGCGGGGAATGGCGGTTTTCTGTTAAGATAGGGAAAGGATTGCATTGACGCTGCATAAACATCCTACATAAGCGAAGGGCGAGTGAATGGAGGAAGAACGCGTGCAGGCTTGGATCACTGATTTTATGGAGCAATTCGGATATATCGGTATTTTTTTGATGATCGCGCTTGAAAATATTTTCCCGCCGATTCCGTCGGAAGTCATTTTGCCGTTTGGCGGATTTATGACGACGTACACGTCTTTGACGGTGCCAGGCGTCATTGTGGCAGCGACAGCGGGATCGATCGTTGGGGCGATCGTGCTGTATGGGATCGGCCGGCTGTTGTCCGTTGAGCGGCTTGAGCGGATCGTTGACCGCTGGGGCGGATGGCTGCGGGTGAAGCCGGAAGACATTTCCAAGGCGAACCGGACATTTCAGCGCTACGGAGTGTGGGCGGTATTCCTTGGTCGTATGATTCCATTGGTGCGCAGTTTGATTTCGATTCCCGCTGGCATGTCGAAAATGAATATATGGCTGTTTGTCTGGCTGTCGGTGTTGGGAACACTCATTTGGAATACGCTTTTAATCTCGATCGGGGCGGCGCTCGGCCAATCGTGGGAAAAAGTATCTGAAGTGATTGGGATGTACGCCGAAGTGGTGTATGTCATTATTGCTATAATTATTTTGGTTGCAGCTGTCCGCTTTTGGAAACGGCGTCGGGCTTCTTAGTTCCGATATCTTAAGGGGTTTCTTTCCAGAAAGGGCTACCCTCAAGGTTGCTTTTTAGCCTTGGAGGTAGCCCTTTTGTTCTTCCATGAAGGTTTCGTTTGCTTTGTTCATGAGCGGTCTGAGCAGTAGAATGCACGAGGGTGGTTTAGTTCGTATCCTGGATCTCTAAGCGTGAGCGTTCAACAATATAGAAAAGGAAGCTCCTGCTTCAAAGGAAACAGGAGTCGAGACAAAGATGAAGGCAATTAAACGAGCTTCGCCGCAATCTTTGGTTCACCATGTCCGTCAAAAGGATTAACGTTTCAATAATAAATAAATGAAGTACGGTGCACCGATTAATGACACAACGACTCCTGCTGGGAGCGGTTCGGCAAGGGCATTGCGCCCAATCGTGTCAGCCGTGAGCAACAGCCAGCCACCGATGAGCATCGAGGTCGGAATGGATCGCTCATGACGAGGCCCGACGATCATTTTGGCGATATGCGGCGCCATCAATCCGATAAAGGAGATGCCCCCGGTTACAGAGACGGCGGCGGCCGCGACGGCAACAGCTGTTATCATAAGCACGAGCCGCTCGCGGCGGACGTGGACGCCGACCCCGATCGAAACAGGGTCGCCTAAGTGCAAAATATTGAGATGCTTCGCCCGATGTAGCGCCACCAGTGTGCCCGCAGCCAACCACGGCAGCATGGCGAAAATGAACGGCCAATCATCGCCCCAAATGTTTCCGGAAAGCCATCTAGCAATAAAATCAACTTTTGTCCGATCAGCGGCGGAAATGAGGACGATCATCAGCCCAGATAGCGCCATCGACATGCCGACGCCGGTTAAGATAAACGGCACCGGCTGCAGCCCGGTTGTTTTCTTGTAGGAGACGGCATAGATGGCAACTGCTGTCAGAATCGCCCCGGTGAAGGCAACGAGCGGCAAGGCGTAAAGAAATGTTCCGGCCTCAATCGGAAAAAACAAAAAGAACAAGGCGACGCCCGCGCCTGCGCCGGCGTTGATCCCAAGCACGCCCGGGTCGGCGAGGTCATTGCGCGTGAGGCCTTGCAATACGGCCCCGGATAAGGCGAGCGCCATGCCGGCCAACAAGGTGATGAAAAGGCGCGGCAGGCGAAGGGAAAACAAAATGAATTCCTCTTCCATCGAACCGTAGCCCAATAGTGTCGGGACGATGCGGTTATATGAGAGCGGCGCATCGCCGGTGCTTAAGGCGACGGCCGCTGTTGCGGCAATGAGCAACGCAAGCACGGCAAAGAGCGAAAAACTTTTTTTTCTCATGAAAAGCCCCTCCCTTGTTTCCGCACGACGAAGAGGAAAAACGGCAAGCCGATGACGGCGATGATGGCGGCCACCGGCGTTTCAAACGGGGCATTGACCGTGCGCGCCGCCGTGTCGGCCAGCACCATGGCGCTGGCGCCGACAGTCGCTGACAGCGGGATGACAAACCGGTAGTCGGCGCCGGCTATTGCCCTCACGAGGTGAGGAACCATTAAGCCGATAAAGGTGATATTGCCGGCGATGGCGACCGACGCTCCTGTTAATAAAAACACAGCGAAAAACAGCCATGTTTTGACGGTCGTTGTTTTTTGCCCAACGCCAACCGCGACGTCTTCACTCAAACTAAGGATCGTCAGCTGTCGTGAATACCATGCGGCAATAGCGAGCCCGGTCGTGATGAGCGGGATGACGACCGACAATTGTTTCCATGAAGCTCCGGCCACCCCGCCTGACGTCCACATCGAGACGTCTTTGGAAATGTGGAAATACAGTCCGATTCCTTCGGCGATGGCGAATAAAAGCGTCGAAACCGCCGAGCCGGCCAAGACGATGCGAAGCGGTGAAAACCCTCCTTTGCGGGCGGCGCCGATGCCAAAGACGGCCCCTGCCCCGGCGGCCGCACCAAGCAAACAGGCGACCGTGATCAAAAGATAATGGGCGGAAGGGAAAAAGGCCATTGTCATGGCCAACGCTGCGTTTGCGCCGGCGGTGAGGCCAAGGAGACCGGGGTCGGCAAGCGGATTGCGCGTCATCCCCTGCATGATCGCTCCGGCGACGGCAAGGCCGGCGCCGACAAAGGCGGCCGCTGTTTCGCGCGGCAGACGGAGCTCGCGAATGAGATCAAGCTGTTTGCTTTGTTGATCGGAAAACAACGCCCGCCATACGTCGCTCCATGTCGTATCGGCGACGCCGACTCGCATCGAGCCAAACCAAACGGCGACAAGCAGGCCAAGCGACAGAAAAAACATATAGCGAAACGGCCAACGCCGGCGGTCTGCGTCCATTGGTGACTCCCCCTTTGACACAAAGAAGGACGGGACATTCACTGCCCATGAACGCCCCGTCTCGTCGTTATTGGCCTAAAAAATGCTTTTTAAAGAAATCGAGCTGGTAGTCTAACGTAATCGGGTCGTTGAAATAAAATGCCTTCGCATCGGCGACAAACATATGGCCGTTTTTGACAGCAGGGATGTTTTTGAACGTGTTCGTTTCCATAAACGATGTGTCGCCGTCGTCGTTTTTGCTTAAGATGAGATAATCGCCGACAAACTGCGGGAGCGCCTCAAGGGAAACGGCATAGTAGCCCGGTTTGAGCGCCTGTTCTTCTACAGCTTTTGGCATTTTCAGCTTCATTTCTTGATACAAAATCTCAGTGCCGCGCGCCCAGTTGTTGCCGAACACATACAGCTGCTTATCAAAGTTTTCGGCTACAGTGACGGTCGCGTTTTCACCAATTTTGGCCCGGATTTCTTCCCCGGCTTGTTGCGCCCGTTGTTTGAAATCGTCGATCCACGCTTTCGCTTCTTTTTCTTTATTCAACAGTTTCCCGATTTCCAAAAACTGTGTCAAATAATCGACTTTGCCGTATGTAAAGGTGACGGTCGGCGCGATTTTGCTTAATTTGTGGACGTTTTTCGTATTGGATAATCCGATGATTAAGTCCGGTTTTAACGCCATAATTTTTTCAATGTCTTCATCGGTCACGACTTCGGCATCTTTCAGTTTTTCTTGAAAAAGCGGGCTCATTTTCGACCACGAATCCACGCCAACAACGGGGACGTCCAAGGCCAGCACATGTCCGGCAAACGTCGATAAGACGACGACGCGCTTCGGATTAGCCGGCACTTCCACCGGTCCGTTTTCCGATTGGTATGTAATCGTTTCCGTCTTTTTTTCTTTTGGTGAAGCGCTGTTGTTCTTTTGATCGTCCGCCGCGTTGCCGCATGCGCTTAGCACAAGCGCGAACATCAGCAACAATGCAAGCCATGTTTTCCTCATGATGAATTAAGCCTCCCTGAGCAATTGATAAGTGAAGCAAATTGGTTTGTTCGTCCGCGGGTCGCGGCCGATGTCGGCGTCGATGCCGAACACGTCGCGGAGCACTTCGCGGCAGATAACGTCTTCGCTCCGCCCGGACTTGATGATGGCTCCTTCTTTCATAGCGATGATATAGTCGGCAAAGCGGGCCGCCTGGTTGATGTCATGAAGCACCATGACGATCGTCCGCCCTTCTTCTTGGTTCAGCCGCTCAAGCAGCTCGAGCACCTCAAGCTGATGGGCGATGTCCAAATACGTCGTCGGTTCATCCAAAAAGATGATGTCGGTCTCTTGGGCGAGCGCCATGGCGATCCAGACGCGCTGCCGCTGCCCGCCCGAGAGCGCATCGACCGGCCGGTGCTTTAAGTCGGCCGTTTTGGTGACGTCAAGCGCCCAGTCAATCGCTTCATAATCCCGCTTTGTCAGCCGTCCGAATCCTTTTTGATACGGAAAGCGGCCGTACGAGACGAGCTCAGCGACCGTTAATCCGCTTGTCGCTTCCGGCGTCTGCGGCAAAATGGCCATTTTTTTCGCCAGCTCTTTCGTCGGTTGCTGGGAAATGGCTTGACCGTCTAAAATGACCGCGCCCGATTGCGGGGAAATGATGCGCGTCAACGTCTTGAGCAGCGTCGACTTGCCGCACCCGTTCGGCCCGATAATGGCAGTGATTTGCCGATCGGGAATGCGGACGGACAATCGTTCAAAAATCGTCCGGTCGTCATAGCGGACGGTGAGCTCCTCGGCATACAAGCGAACCATGCGGCCACCTCCTTTTGGACTAAGAAAATGAAAATCACTATCATTAACAATCTTTATTATAACGAAATTCTTAAAAAAGACAATGAATTTTCTCATCGAAAAAACAAGTTTTATTTACCGGGCGCCGGCGATGGCGCATGTGATCGCCATTGCCCGCCAGGCGGCGGCCGTGGATGTCACCGTGCTTTTAACCGGAGAGTCGGGCGTCGGAAAGGAAGAGTTAGCGAACTTCATCTGGAAGCAGAGCGCGCGCAGCGGCCGTCCGTTTGTGAAGGTAAACTGCGGGGCGATTCCGGAGACGCTGATGGAGTCCGAGCTGTTCGGCTATGAGCCCGGGGCGTTCACCGGTGCGGCGAAAAAAGGAAAAAAGGGTTACTTTGAACAGGCGGATGGCGGGACGATTTTTCTCGATGAAATTAGCGAAATCCCGCTCCACCTGCAAGTAAAACTCCTTCGTGTGCTTCAGTCGATGGAAATTATGCGCTTGGGGGCTGAGGCGCCCAAACGGATCGATGTCCGCATCATCGCCGCAACGAACAAACCGCTTGAAGAGCTGGTCGCCGCCGGGCGGTTCAGAGCTGATTTGTTTTACCGGCTGAACGTCATGCCGATCGCCATTCCGCCGCTGCGCGACCGGAAGGAAGACATCCCGCTGTTGGTCGACCATTATCGAAAGCGGTTTGCTAAAAAGTATCAAAAACAGCTCGTGTTCACCGACAGGGCGCTTGCGATGATGATGGACTACCATTGGCCTGGCAACGTCCGCGAGCTCGTCAACGCCATTGAGCGCATGTTTGTAACGTCTGCCGCGCCCGTCGTCGACGAAGATCACGTGGCCAAATGGCTTCATCTTGAGCCGCCGACGGCTGCCGATCCGGTGTCAGTCAGCGAGGTCGTTCCGCTCAAACAAGCGGTGGCGGACGTCGAGCGCCAGCTCATCATCAAAGCGCTTCATCATGCGCGCACGTATCGGCGGGCGGCGAAGCTGTTGGGTGTCGATGCGTCGACCCTTGTGCGCAAGGCGCAAAAATATGGAATCGAATCACGGGGAGGGGAAGAAGATGGATTTTACGTTGCCAGCCGAGATTGAATTTTTAAAAGAAAACGTCCGTAAATTTGTGAAAGAAGTCGTGGAGCCGGTGGCCATGGACATTGAAGAAAACGACCACATTCCAGAAGATATTATTGAAAAATCGAAAGCCATGGGGCTGTTCGGCTTAAGCATCCCGGAAGAATACGGCGGCCTTGGCTTGTCGATGGTCGGCAAATGCGCCATTTATGAAGAACTCGGGAAAACGCATAACGGCTATACGACATTAATCGGCGCCCATACCGGCATCGGTACGGTCGGCATCGTCGAGCTCGGCACCGAGGAACAAAAGCGGCGCTACTTGCCGAAAATGGCAACAGGGGAATGGATCGGCGCTTTTGCCTTAACCGAGCCGAGCGCCGGTTCGAACGCCGCCGCGATTAAAACGACCGCCGTCCGCAAAGGCGACCGCTACATCATTAACGGCTCGAAGCATTACATTACGAATGCTGTCGACGCCCACGTGTTTACGGTGATGGCGGTCACCGATCCGTCAAAAGGCCCGAAAGGCATTACCTCGTTTATTGTGGAAAAAGATTTCCCCGGCTTTATCGTCGGAAAAGTCGAGCGGAAAATGGGGCTGCGCGGATCGCATTCAGCCGAGCTGTTTTTTGACAACTTGGAAGTGCCGGTCGAAAACGTGCTTGGAAAAGAAGGCGAGGGATATGTCAACGCTCTCAAAATCCTCGCCAACGGCCGCGCGGGTCTCGCCGCCCGCAACCTCGGTTCGTGCATCCGCCTCTTGGAATACTGCATGGAATACGCCGAACAGCGCGAGCAGTTCGGCAAGCCGATCATCGAGCAGCAAGCGATCCAGCATATGTTGGCGGAAATGAGCATGTTGATCGAAGTGCTGCGCTCAACCGTTTACCGCGTCGCCTGGATGGTCGACCAAAAGATGCGCGTCGTCAAAGAAGCGGCCATTGCCAAACTGTTCGGCTCGGAAGTGTACAACAAAATCGCCGATCTCGCCGTACAGATTCACGGCGGCCTCGGTTACATGAAAGACTACCCGATCGAACGCTACTTTCGTGATGCCCGCATCACGAAAATTTACGAAGGCACCTCGGAAATCCAGCGCAACATCATCGCGAGCGAATTGCGGAGAGAATACGGACGACGTTAGCGAACTTTTGGCTGCGCACCGCCATTTACACCGGATCGGGCGCCCGCGCGCTCGTGCCGGATTTGTTCCGCGGGCTAGGGGCGAAACGGGTGCTGTTGCTTTCTGACCGTGGGCTTGAGCAAGCTGGGGTTGTCGAAAAAGTAGCGAGCCTCTTTGACTTGACGACACATGGAGTGGGACCAGAGCTTGCAGGCATCTTTTTGGATATTCGCCAAGATGCGGAAAGTGAATGCGTCAATGAAGCGGTGCGCTATGCGCGTGAGATGGGAGCGGACGCCTTGTTGGCGGTCGGCGGCGGCAGCGTGCTCGATACGGCGAAAGGGGTGAAATACGCCCTTTTCAAAGGGTTGCGCGACATTAAAGTCCATTGAACGAATCCGCCAGCTGCGCGACGACATTGGCTTGCCAAGGGATTTTGCTGACTACCCGATCACGGCGGAGCAATTTGCTGCCACCATCCCGGCGGTTGCCTCCGATCCGGCTGCAGTCAGCTTCCCGATGCCGCTTGAATGGATTCGGGCGATCGGCGAGCGCGTCGTCAAGCTGACAGTGGAAAAAGGACAAGGCAAGTAGAAACAGGTGTCCCGTTCGGTATGCGGGACACCTGTTTTCGTGCCGGCCGTTCAGCCGCGCGGCCGTCCGATGACCGCATCTAACGACCAAAGCCGGCTGCCGTTCAGCCACAAATATACGGACATCGCAAGCAAGGCGAGGTTGAATTCATAGCCCGTTTCCCGGCCGTTGCCAAGCAAACCGGCGTCGGCTTTCGCCGTGGCGATAGCTCCAGCCATGATGATGGCAAACGCCGCCGCAATCGGCCGTGTGCCAAGGCCAAGCATCATCGCCCAGCCGCCGGCAAGCTCCACCATCGTCACGATGTAGGCGAGCCAGCCGGGAAGCCCCATCGCCGCAAACGAATCGGCCGCTGCCTCAAGCCCCCGTTGCCATTTCACCCAGCCATGGGCGAAAAAGATGAACCCAGTGACAATCCGCAACAGAAAGGCGCCGAATTCCTGGGAATGCATGAGATTCTCCCTCCTTGTCCCAACAGCATGGTAGTACAATGTATGCGGGTGGGTCCGCCTCATGCCTTTCGTTCGCCATTTGACTAGCGATGGGTTACAATGGAGGGGAAGCGCGTCAAAAGTAGAGGAGGATGGCCATGAAAATTGAAGTATGGTCTGATTTTGTCTGCCCGTTTTGCTATATCGGCAAACGCCGATTGGAACAGGCGCTTGAGCCATTTCCGCACCGGGAAGACGTTGAAATCGTATTCCGCAGCTTTGAACTCGATCCAAACGCACCAAACGAGACCCCATTGACGATTCATGAAATCATTGCCAACAAATACGGCATTTCGCTCGAGGAAGCGAAGCGGGCGAACGCCGATATCGGCCGGCAGGCGGAGGCGGTCGGTTTGACGTTCCGCTTTGACACGATGAAGCCGACGAATACGTTTGACGCCCACCGGTTGGCTCAATATGCGAATGAAAAAGGAAAGCTTCAAGATGTCGTCGAGCGGTTGTTTTACGCCTATTTTACGGAGTCGAAGCGAATCAGCGACCGCAATGTGCTGCTTGCGATCGCCGAAGCAGCCGGGCTTGACCGGACGGAAGCGGAAGAAGTGTTGGCCAGCGGCCGCTACACACAAGAGGTGCGCCGCGATGAGGAAGAAGCGGCGGCGTTGGGCGTCCGCGGCGTGCCGTTTTTCGTTCTGAACCGGAAGTATGCGATTTCCGGCGCCCAGCCGGTTGAGGTGTTCCGGCGGGCGCTGGAGAAGGTATGGGAGGAAGAACAATCGCGGCCGCTGCAGCCGCTGTCGACTGATCAAGGCGGGACGTGCACCGACGAAGGGTGCTCTATTTAAGAAAATAAATCAAAAGGAAAAGCCGGTTAGGGATGCCTAGCCGGCTTTTTTGCGAAGCCCCATAATGAAACAATGGGAGAGAAGATTAACCGCGCTTCACAAACAGCGGCAAGTCCGTATGCCCCATGCTGCGGACGTAGACGAACAGCTGGCCTTTATGATGAATTTCGTGATCCATTGCCATTTGCAACAACTGTTTGGTTGGAATTTGAATGCCGAAAATCGATGTTAAATCGAGCGTTCGGTCGAAGTCGTCATCGCGCATCGATTCGATGAGCTGCTTCGTTTTTTCCGTATACGACTCCGCCAGCTTGGCCAAATTCGTCTCCGATTCCTCGATTTTTTGCCGGAACAGCGATGGATCGCCGTGTTTCGCCGTGTTGGCGAAATTGTAGAAGCTGAACAGCATATGTGTCGCCAGCTGCTTTGCTGTCATCGAGGTCGGCGTCGGTTTGTAATCATAATGCGCCTCGTCGATTTTGTGGATCAATTCCATCGTGACATGGCGGTGGGAAAGGAAATATTGCACCCATTGTTGTGCGCGGGACATGCGTATTCCTCCTTTGGAATTCATTTCCTCGTCCTATTATACCACAAATAGAGGAAATGTTGGCGGCTAGTGTTTCTCCTTGTTTTGGTCCTTTGCCTGTCACCTTTTCCTTTCAAATGCTTATTCTATTAATAAAATAAGAAAAAATGTGGAGTGGATGTCCCTATATAAGTTGCAATTTTGTTTTACATGGCATTGTTCGCTCTTCTTGTCACCGTGCCAGCTTGTTAGGTGATAAAGTAAAGACGGGACATGGAGGTCGGAAATTCTTTATTACAACCTATATATAGTGTCTTCGTGAAAAACGCCGGACATGTAAGGAAGGGGAGAAAACGACGATGCCGAAAATTTTTATTGACCCCGGTCATGGGGGAAGAGATACCGGCGCGATCGGCAACGGGTTGTTGGAGAAAGACATTACGTTGTTTATCGCTCTTGAAATCAACCGTCTGCTGCAAAATGAGTATGAAGGAGTGTTGGTGCAGCTGAGTCGGACAAAAGATGAAACGGTGCCGCTTGAGGAGCGGACGGATCGGGCCAATCAATGGGGGGCGGATTTATACGTGTCGATTCACGTGAATGCCGGTGGCGGCACGGGGTATGAAGATTATATTTATAATCGGCTCGATGACGATTCGGTAACAGCCCGCATCCGCGATGCCATTCATGAAGAAGTCGTCAAGGCTACAGGATTTCGCGACCGTGGGAAAAAGAAAGCAAACTTCCATGTGCTGCGCGAAACAGTGATGCCGGCGGTGCTCACGGAGAATGGATTTATTGATCGAAAAGAGGATGCAGAAAAATTGAATGACACCCAGTTTTTGCGAACAGTCGCCCGTGGGCATGTGAATGGAATGGCACGGGCATTGGATCTGACAAAAAATCAAACCTCTCTTTAACGCGTGTGACAGTGGATGGAACGCAAGTCGAGGCATTTGCGGAGAAGGAAAATGTGCTGCGTCAAGTGGAGCGTTATTTAGGAAGAGCGAAGCGGATTGTGCTTGAACAAGTCGAGGAATGACGGGAACGCTTGCCTAGTTTCAGCTGGGCGAGCGTTTTTTTGTCCGTTTGTCCTAGAAGGGTGGTGATGGAGTGAAAAAAACACGAAAAACACGGTGTTCTCAAGTTGAGAAGCCTTTTAACAACCCATACGCCGCAAGTCCCCCGCCTCTAAGCGAAGCGTAGGCGGGGGATACGCGGCGTCCTTTTTTTTACTTTTGATCAAAAAAAGTAAAAAAATGGGAGAATCGATGAAAAAAGAATATAGATTTTCGATTATTCATATTTTATATTATAAGTAAGGAGGTGAAAGGATGTATCGAACGGTCAAAATACCTTTTCAAACATCAAAAAAAGATATCGATCGATTATTCGAATGCAACCGAATATC
>NZ_SDLD01000047.1:0-22366 GCF_013096875.1 Geobacillus sp. DSP4a
GATGTCAATGGCGCATTAAACATCTTAAAGAAAAGTAAAGCTGTAGACCTGAGTGTCTTATGCTCTAGCGGCGAAGTGGACACGCCTCAAAGAATAAGGATTGCTTGAAGCAGTCAAACTTCTTTGGAAGCCCCCACTTCAAATTTTCGCTAGAAAATTAAGTGGGGGTAGTTCACGGACAAGTGGTTCACCATGCGTTGCTTTATGGTATGATAGAGCATGAGGTGAGAACATTGCGGCAATATTTGCAGCTTTTGGAGGATATTTTGGAAAACGGTGTCGAAAAAGAAGACCGAACGGGCGTCGGCACGCTGTCGGTGTTCGGCCGCCAGCTCCGCTTCAACTTACAAGATGGATTTCCGCTCGTGACAACGAAAAAATTGCATATCCGCTCCATCATTTATGAACTGCTTTGGTTTTTAAAAGGCGATACGAACGTCCGCTATTTGCAGGAGAATGGCGTGACGATTTGGGACGAGTGGGCGGACGAAAACGGCGATCTCGGCCCGATTTACGGCGCGCAATGGCGCTCGTGGAAGGGAGCAGACGGGAAAACCATCGACCAGATCGCATGGGTTGTCGAAGAGATCAAACGAAATCCGCATTCACGCCGGCTGCTGGTGAGCGCTTGGAATGTAGCGGAATTGGACGAGATGAAGCTGCCGCCGTGCCATTACGCCTTCCAGTTTTACGTCGCCAACGGCCGGTTGTCATGCATGTGGCAGCAGCGCTCCGTTGATACGTTTTTAGGGTTGCCGTTTAACATCGCGAGCTACGCGTTGTTGACGCATATGATCGCCCAGCAGTGCGACCTCGATGTCGGCGAACTCATTTTCACCGGCGGCGACGTCCATTTGTACAAAAATCATCTGGAACAAGCGAAACTGCAGCTGACGCGCGAGCCGCGCCCGCTGCCGAAGCTCGTGATCAAACGGAAGCCGCCATCTATCTTTGACTATGAATACGACGACTTTGAAATCGTCGGCTACGATCCGCATCCGGCGATTAAAGCGCCGGTGGCGGTGTGAAGGGGAGAGCGCGATGATGTCGCACATTGTGGCGATGGATGAAAACCGGGTGATCGGCAAAGACAACGGTTTGCCTTGGCATTTGCCGGCTGATTTGGCGTATTTCAAACGGGTGACGATGGGGCATGCCATCGTGATGGGGCGAAAAACGTTTGAGGCGATCGGCCGGCCGCTTCCCGGCCGGGAAAACATCGTCGTCACGCGCAACCGTTCGTTTCGCCCGGAAGGCTGCCTTGTGCTTCACTCGCTCGACGAGGTGAAACAGTGGGCCGCCGGCCGCAACGATGAAGAGGTGTTTATCATCGGAGGAGCGGAACTGTTTCAGGCGACGATGCCGCTTGCCGACCGACTGTATGTGACGAAAATTTTCGCCTCGTTCCCTGGCGATACGTTTTATCCGCCGATTTCCGAGCAAGAGTGGGAGATCGTTTCATATACGCAAGGAACGATCGATGAAAAAAACCGATACGATCACGCCTTTCTCATTTATGAGCGAAAAACAGGGCGCGCTTAGCTTTTGGCTGGGCGCGTCTTTTTGCATAGAAGCGGGGCGAACAAGGAACGATAACAAGTAAGACCCAACAATGGAAATGGAGGAAGACAAATGAAGCATATCGTTCCTTTTATCGTCAAGCTCGCCGCTTGGAGCGTCGTCTTATTTTCCATGTTTACGATCTTCAACGCCCCGCTTTCGTTGATTTCGCTCATGACGGTCATCACGGCGCTCGTGTCTTACGTCATCGGCGATGTGTTCATCTTGCCGCGCGTCGGCCATTTTGTTGCTGCCGCACTTGACGTGCCGCTTTCCTTTTTGTTGATTTGGCCGTCCAGCTTTGCCCTCATTGCCCCGTCCGTCAACATGGCATACGGCGCATTTTTCAGCGCCTTGGCGATCGGGGCGGTTGAAGCGTTTTTCCACTTGTATATGGAAAGCCATGTTCTCGAAGAGGCAAGGAGGGAAGAAGAGCACCGCTGGTATGATGAAGGAAGATGGGCAACGGAATTTGCCGAGGAAGAAGAGTTTAAAAAAGAGGACGACCGGACATAGCGCCGGTCGTTTTTTCGGTCCGCTTGCGCATGAACGAGCCGTTCGCTGTGCCTGTATTGGCCGAGTGGAAGAGGTTTCTAGAAGCTCATCCGATGACGTCAAGCTAGGACCGCGGAAGCGTCCGGTAAAGCGGGATTATCGCGATGATCGCGAGCCAGCCTCTCTTCACTCAAAAACTTTTCGAAAATTCCCTTTTCTTTTTACGAATTTGTGATATAATCTACAAATCAAAGACAACTTAGAAAAGAAAGGGAACGAGAACATGGAACA
Organism: Geobacillus sp. DSP4a; assembly: GCF_013096875.1. NCBI lineage: Bacteria > Bacillati > Bacillota > Bacilli > Caryophanales > Anoxybacillaceae > Geobacillus > Geobacillus sp. DSP4a. The sequence continues at coordinate 2,347 of NZ_SDLD01000047.1, forward strand.
ACAGCTGAAACGGAAGCAAGGGGCAGTATACGTCGAGGACATTTTGATCGCGTATCATACGTTGAAGGATGTTGTGTTCCATACGCCGCTGCAAAAAAATCCGCTGTTATCCGAGCGCTACGAATGCAATGTCTACTTAAAGCGCGAGGATTTGCAAGTCGTGCGTTCGTTTAAGCTGCGCGGGGCGTACAACAGGATGAAGCATTTAACGGATGAGGAGCGGAGAAACGGGGTGGTATGCGCCAGCGCCGGCAACCATGCCCAAGGGGTGGCCTATTCATGCCGAGCGCTTGGCGTGCATGGGAAAATTTATATGCCGGCGACGACGCCGCGGCAAAAAGTGTCGCAAGTGCAGCTGTTTGGCAAAGACATGGTTGAGATCGTGCTTGTCGGCGACACGTTTGACGATTCCTACAACGAAGCGGTGAAGTGCGCCGAGGCGGAAGGGCGGACGTTCATCCATCCGTTTGATGACGAATACGTCATCGCCGGACAGGGGACGATTGGCGTCGAGGTGCTCAACGACTGCGATGAGCCGATTGACTTTTTGTTTGCCAGCATCGGGGGCGGTGGATTGATGGCTGGGCTGGGGACGTATGTGAAAAGCATTTCCCCGTCCACTAAAGTGATTGGCGTCGAACCGGCCGGCGCCCCATCGATGAAAACGGCGCTCGAGCATGGACGTGTCGTCACGCTTGAGGAGATTGACAAGTTCGTGGACGGCGCCGCCGTCAAAACGGTCGGGGAAAAAACGTTCGCCTTATGCCGCGGGGTGCTTGATGACATCGTCGTCGTTCCAGAAGGGAAAGTGTGCACGACGATTTTGGAGCTGTACAACGAAAACGCCATCGTCGCCGAGCCGGCTGGGGCGCTGCCGATCGCCGCGCTCGAGTTTTACAAGGAACAAATCCGAGGCAAGACGGTCGTTTGCGTGGTGAGCGGCGGCAACAACGACATCGACCGGATGCAGGAAATCAAAGAGCGCTCGATGATTTACGAAGGGCTGCAGCACTATTTCATCGTCAACTTCCCGCAGCGGGCCGGGGCGCTGCGCGAGTTTTTGGATGAAGTGCTTGGGCCGACGGATGACATCACCCGGTTTGAATACACGAAGAAAAACAACAAAGAAAGCGGACCGGCGCTTGTGGGCATCGAGCTGAAACGGCGCGAAGACTACGCACCGCTCATCGAGCGGATGAAGAAAAAAGGTTTCCCGTTCCAAGAGGTCAACAAAGACCCGAACTTGTTCCATCTATTGATTTGACGAAAAAAGTCGGAACAAATTCGCCGCATTCCGACATACTTTTTCACCGGATTGGTGTATAATAAAAGTAAATCGGTGAAAAAGAGGATTGATATTTTGCTATTCAAAAGCCTCGAGTTTCAAAACGCGTATGGGCAGAAGGTCAAGATTATCGAAATCCCAGTATTGGAGGAAGAGAACACATACCGATTCATGATCCAACTGCGCTTGGAGGCGTTTATTGCAAAGGTGTACCGATCGAGAACGAGCCGTTCTGTGTATTCGTTCCGCGAACATTTGAAGAAAGTGCTGAAATGGCCTGTATATGAACAGATCTTTAAAGAAACGGTGTTAAAGCATAATGCATGACTGTTGTTGTTTTGCCCTTGGCGGCAAAACAACTTTTTTTTGGTGGGATTTTCGCCGGTTTCATTATATAATGGAAACGAGATCATCAGTATTAGGAGTGAACGAATGAAATCAATCAAAATTGTAACCGACTCAACGGTCGATGTGCCGGCGGCGGTGCTTGTCGAGCACGGCGTTGAAGTCGTTCCGCTTCATTTGACAGTGGATGGGGAGGCGTTTATCGACCGGGTGACGATCACACCAGGGCAGTTTATGGCGAAGATGAAGGCAGCGCGTGAACTGCCGAAAAGCTCGCAACCGTCGGTCGGTGAGTTTCTAGCTGTCTATGACCGGCTCGGGGCGGACGGAAGCGAGATCATATCGATCCATATGGCCGGCGAGCTGAGCGGCACGGTTCGTTCGGCTGAGCATGCGGCGGCCCTGACCAAAGCGAACGTGACGGTCGTCGATTCCCAATTCATTTCGTATGCGCTTGGATTCCAAGTGCTTGAAGCCGCCCGCTTGGCGAAGGCGGGTCGAAGCGTTGACGAGATCATCCGGCGCTTAGACGACGTGCGCCGTCGTACGCGGCTGTATGTGGTGCTCGATACGCTCGATCATTTAGCGAAAGGCGGCCGCATCGGCCGCGGCAAAGCGCTCGTCGGCTCGTTGCTGCGCATCAAGCCGATCGCTGCGCTTGTTGACGGGCTGTATACACCGGTGTCGAACGTGCGCAGCTTTTCGCAAGCCATCGCCGATTTAGCGGGCCGGTTGGTTGAGGAGAAGGCGGAAGCGCCGGTGCGCGCGGTCGCCATTGCCCATGCCGATGCCGGGCGCTGGGCGGAGCGGCTGAGAGAAGCAGTCGCTGAGGCGATCGGTTCTGTGCCGGTTGACATTGTTGAAACGACGCCGGTTATTTCGATTCATACCGGACCCGGCGCGCTTGCGCTGATGTATTATACGGAAGAAGGGGAGCACAAGGGGTCGGGCGCAGTTTGAAACAAAGCGATACAGGATGAAAGGGACGAGCAGTGGATGTGGAAACGAATCATGATGATGGCAGCCGTTTGTTTGCTTGCCGCGTGCGGAAAAACAATTCCGGACGCCAAAAACTGGCCGGTCGCTGACTTTACGTTTGTCGATCAGACCGGCAAGCCGTTTGGACTTCGCGATCTGAAAGGAAAAGTGTGGGTCGCCGATTTTATTTTTACCAATTGCGAAACGGTGTGTCCGCCGATGACCGCCCACATGGCCAAACTGAAAGAGAAGGCGGAAGAAAAGGGGCTCGATGTTGAATTTGTTTCGTTCAGTGTCGACCCGGAAGTTGACACGCCGGAAAAACTGGCGGCTTATGCGAAACAATTTACAAATGACCTAGCAAACTGGCATTTCCTGACCGGGTACCGCCCAACCGAGATCAGCGAGCTGGCGCAAAAAAGCTTTAAAACGATGGTGCAAAAGCCGGCTGGCGATGACCAAGTCATCCATGGTACGAGCTTTTATTTAGTCGGGCCGGACGGAAAAGTGGTTCAGACGTACAGCGGTGTGCAAGATGTGCCGTACGATACGATTTTAGAGCATATTGAAATTTTGCAGTCGTCGCAATGAGGCAAAAACGGCTACCGCCTTTTTGCCTTCTTTTCTTTCCCCTTGTTGCGGCAAAAGGCAGGTGTCACACATGATGCGATGGGGATGGCTCATCATGGTGGGGGTGTTGCTTGCCGGGTGCACGGTGCTCCCGGCCGGCGGGAAGCCGGACCGCCCGCATGAAACCGCCGTCAGCCAGCCGGAAGCGAAGCCGTTGCCGAAAGACATTCACCTCGTCGCGTTAGGCGATTCATTGACCGAAGGAGTCGGAGACGGTGAAAGGAAAGGCGGCTATGTCGGCCGCCTTGTCCCGCTTTTGGCGGCGGAGGATGGGGTGCGGACGGTGACCGTCACGAATGCCGGAAAGCGCGGCCGGCGCATCACCGAACTTGAACCGGTTATTCGCGCCCATCAGGCGGAGCTTGAGCGGGCTCATATCGTCATGATCACGATCGGCGGCAATGACGTGATGAATGTCGTCCGCGCTCATTTTTTTGACTTATCGTACGAGCGGTTTGCGAACGAGAGCCAACGATTTGCCGAGCGGCTCGATCATTTGTTGATGTTGTTGCGCACGATCAACCCGGATGCGGTCGTTGTCCTGATCGGCTTGTACAATCCGTTTTCCGCCACGTTGCCGAACATCCCGGAAATCGATGATGTCATCGCCGAATGGAACCGCACAAGCCAAGCAGTGGTTTCCCGCTATCCGCGCACGATCTTTGTGGATATTCAAGACATGTTTGCCAACCGCGATGATTTGCTTCACCGCGATGAATTTCACCCGAACGCCGAGGGATATGCGCAAATGGCAGTGCGGGTGTATGAGTCGCTCGATGCGCGAAAAGAGTGGTGGGCGAACTGATGGAAACGAAATGAAGCAGCATAAGGAGTATGTTGGAATGAATTGGAAACGATCGTTTTTCATTTTGGCGGCTGTGAATGCTGTTGTGCTCATTCTTGCCGCTGTTTGGCTGCTGCAGCCGTCTCCGCCGGTGAAACGGCTGGAGCGCCCGGATGTGGAAGGGGCTTCGTTTACGGTGTACTCCAAAAAAGCGCACTTGAACGCTGTCATTAACGATTATTTGGCGGAAAAAACGAAAGACCATCCGCTTCGCTATGACGTTTGGCTCGCCGACCGCGTTTACGTCTCGAGTGAAATTCCGATCTTTGGGCGCAACGTCGAGCTCGTCGTCTCGTTTGTGCCGAAAGTCGTGAAAGGCGGGAACGTCGAACTTGTCGAACCGGTCATTTCGCTCGGCGACTGGAAGCTGCCGGTGACGTACGTGCTTCGCTACTTGCAAAAGCATGCGCCGCTGCCGGATGAAGTCATCATCGATCCGGGACGGGCCCGCATTTATGTGGCGCTCCATGAGATTCGTTTTGGCAACGGGTATCAAGTAGCGGCGAAAAAAATCGATTTGGCGGCCGATGAAATCGTATTTACCTTAACGATCCCGACAAACCGTCCGCGGTAAAAACGTTGACGTCAACGTTTCCGTGCAACATCGTGAATCTTGTCGGCGTCTATTTGGAAGAAAAAGGGTGTCTCAAAGGCAATGAGACACCTTTTTTTGGCCGTTCCAGCCTCGTGCGGCCCCGCCGTTAGATCAGGCGCAGCCCTTTCGGATAAAAGTTTTTCACCGTCCCTTTGACTTCTTTTCCCCAGCCGAATGGAAACCCGTCGACCGTCACAAGCAGCCAGCCGCGGTCGCCGCCGGTGGACAGCGTTTCGCCGCGCCAATACTGAAGGCATTCCCGGCTGTCGCTTGATAAGTCGAGCACGTGCTTCGCTTCGTCCGCTCGCAGCGCCAAGGCGAGGGCATGGTTCGGCTCAAACCGCTCCTTTTTGGCCTCGCCAAGATGAAGGCCAGCGCGCACCACTTTCAAGCCGGACAAATCCGGGCATCGGTCCGGGAGCATGGCCAAATGGCTGCCAAACGAGAGGATTGTTCCGTGCTGCACGGTTTGCAACGATTGCTGTTCAAATTGGCGGTACAATCGGACGGCCGCTTTTGGCGCGTTCGCTTTCGCCCACCGCCCGCTCCAAGGTGGAGTCGGCCGCTGTTTTTGCAGCTTGGCGACAAAATGTCCTTCCCCTTTGAGGCGATGCGGCCAAAGGCGGGCGGCGTGGACGAGATCGGATCGATTGGTTTTCGTCCATTCCGGCCGTCCCGGCTCGATGCCGCCGATTTTCGCAATCGGCAGCAACCGCAAATCATCGTACGTCTCGAGCAGCCATTCCATCGTTTGCTCGTTTTCCTCCGGAGAGAACGTGCATGTTGAATAGACAAGAATGCCGCCTTCTTTCAGCATCGCATAGGCGCTTTCTAAAATGCGCCGCTGCCTTGCCGCGCATTCTTCCACATAGGCCGGACTCCAAAACGAGGCGGCCTCTTCTTCTTTCCGGAACATGCCCTCCCCCGAGCACGGAGCGTCCACTAAAATTTTGTCAAAAAAGCCGGGAAACCGCTCGGCAAGCGTTTCGGGAGCTTCATTGACGACGACGGTGTTCGTCAAGCCGAACCGTTCGACGTTCTCTGCGAGCGCTTTGACCCGTTTCGGGTGGATTTCGTTGGCGACAAGCAGCCCTTTGTTTTCCATCATCGCGCCAAGCTGGGTCGTTTTCCCGCCAGGGGCGGCGCACAAGTCAAGCACCCTCTCCCCAGGGACGGGACGCAGCGCTTCGGCGACCGCCATCGCGCTCGGTTCTTGAATGTAATACAGGCCGGCCGCATGGTACGGATGCTTTCCCGGCTGTTCGTCCGGCTTATAATAAAACCCGGTCGGGCAAAACGGCACCGGGGAAAGGGAAAAGGGCGCCGTTTTTGCCCATGCGCCCGGGTCGGTTTTCAACGGATTGACGCGCAAGCCGTTGATTTTTTCGTTTTCATACACAGCGAAAAACTCGTCTGCTTCTTCATCAAGCAGCTTCTTCATTTTCGCGACAAATGCTTCCGGCAATCTCAACGCAGCAAATCTCCTTTCTCCGTCCGTTGTCATGAGGCTTTGCCTGGCCATTTCACTTTTGGCTCCGTTTTGTTCAAGATGCGCTTGATGTTGGCGCGATGACGATAAAAGATAAACGAAGCCAGCAACAACACTGCCACCGTCAATGGAATGTCGTCCGTGAAAAAGACGGTGTACACGACCGCGTACAGCGCCGCGGCCATCGATGACAGCGAGACGTAGCGTGAAACAGCCAAGACGACAAGAAACACGGCGATGAGCGACAAAAAGAACAACGGCGAATAAAACAGCATCACCCCGCCCGATGTCGCCACCGCCTTGCCGCCGCGGAACTTGGCGAACACCGGATACATATGGCCGACGACTGCCACCGCTCCGGCCAAAAGCGGATGCACGGGGACGGAAAAAAACATCGGCAAGCTCGCCGCCAGCGTTCCTTTCAACATATCCCCGACAATGACGATCGTGCCCGCTTTCGCCCCAAGCACGCGGAACGTGTTCGTTCCTCCGAGATTGCCGCTTCCATGTTCGCGGATGTCGATCCCGTAGCCGATTTTCCCGACAAGAAGGCCAAACGGAATCGAGCCGAGAAGATAAGCAAGAAGCAAAATGAGTGCGGTCATCGAATCAAACACCCTTTACTCAACAAGTTTGTGCATGTTTCTATTTTAACATGCATGAGCGAAAACGGTAGACAGGAATTTTGCATTTCAAGGACATAGCCGCTAAACTGAAAAGAAGAAACGGGCTGTCGGAACGTCCGTCCGACCCCGGACCGATGAGAAAGGAGCGACCATGATGAAAACGACGGTTGTATGGAACGGAAACATGTCATTCAGCGGCCAAAGCGCTTCCGGTGTGGTGATTCCGATCGACGCCGCGAAAGACGTCGGCGGCAACGATTCCGGCGCTCGGCCGATGGAGCTGTTGCTTCACGCCTTAGCCGGCTGCACCGGCATTGACATCGTTTTGATCTTGCGGAAAATGCGGCTTGATGTCCGCGCGTTTTCGATGGAAGTCGAAGGAACGCGCGCCGATGACCACCCGAAGCGGTTTACCGACATTCATATTCATTATGCGCTCGAAGGCGATTTGCCGGAAGACAAGGTCGTCCGCGCCATTCGGTTGTCAAAAGAAAAATATTGTTCCGTTTCCCATTCGTTAAATGCCGCCATTACAGCGAGCTATTCGATCAACGGCGTGCGCGGGAAGGAGACGATCTAACCAAAGAAAAGAACGTGGCGTTCATGTGTTTCGCGTGGCATAGCACGGAATGGCAAAACGATGAAAAAGGTGTTCCGATCGTTGGCGGAACACCTTTTTTTGTGTTCGAACGAATAACGGCGATCAGCCGTTTGGATAGACGCCTTGCCGTCCCGCTTTTCTTCGCGTTATATCTGATAGGCAGCGCACAAAAAACGTTGTCCTCATACTTGACACGCGACGGCTTGTTCGACTCGACGCAAGGATTGTTGACGACCGGTCATGCGTCGTTGTTCATCACCCAACTGCTTGGCGCGTTGACGGTCATCGTTTGGGGCTTCGTCAGCGGTGCGCTCATCGCGAATATGTGCGACAGCACGGTCGGGCTCTGGGCGACAGAGCGTGAGGAAGAAGAAGGACTCGATATGGCGTACCACGGCATTCCGGCTTACAATGAACTCGAGCGGTTTGCCGACCTCCCGAGCGGGTTGTACGATTTTGAGGAGACGACCGGCATTCGCGTTGCTCCGTTAAACAAGAAAAACGCGGTTGGTTGAACGCTCTTGCATCTGCGTTTGTGCTTCGAGGCGGGAGATTTTTGGGAACACTCGCCCACGACAGGCTGTCCATCGAGCTAAAAAGGAAAGGCTGTCCGAAGAGATGCGTTTGACTCTATCGAGCGGTCTTTTTGTTTCTGTTGTTCTCAACAGTCAGTTGTGAATTTACAAAATATTTACAGAAAAATCATCCTTTCTGCTCTATGATTGTATGGACTCGCAAGGATATAATGGGAGTGAACGAGAAGGCGAGAGAAAGGGGAACCGGGAATGAAGAATTCCAAACGATGGGGAAGACGGGTGCTATCCGCATTGGCCGCTGCAGTGGTGCTGGCCGCCACTCCAGTCGGGGCGGCAGGGAACGGGAAAAGCATGGGGAAGCCGCCTGCTTCCTCGCACCGTTATATTGAGGTGCAGCTGTTAGGCATTAACGATTTCCACGGCCAACTCAATGTGACAAGAAAAGTCGGCGGGCGGGAAGTCGGACGGGCTGATTATTTGGCTGCCTATTTGAAACAGCGGGAGGCGGAAAACAAAAACACGCTGCTCGTCCATGCCGGCGATGCGGTTGGCGCCAGCCCCCCGGTATCAGCGCTGCTGCAAGATGAACCGACGATCGAAGTGCTCAATAAGCTCGGCTTTGACGTCGGCACCCTTGGCAACCATGAGTTTGATGAAGGAGTAGCGGAAATGCTCCGCCTGATCCATGGCGGCTACCACCCGGCGACCGGTGACTTTGCCGGAGCGGATTTTCCGTACGTGAGCGCCAACGTTGTTGATGCGCAAACGGGAAAGCCGATTCTCCCGCCATATGTGATTAAGCGGGTCAACGGCATACCGATCGGATTGATCGGCGTCACGCTCACGGAAACACCAACGATTGTGACGCCAAGCGGCGTCGCGGGAGTCAAGTTCATCGATGAGGCAACAGCGATTAACAAAGCGGTCCGGGAACTGAAGAAAAAAGGGGTGCAAACGATCGTCGTTCTCGCCCATAACCCCGGCGTATCCAATCCGGATGGGACAAACGCCAGCGGGGAAATTGTCGATATCGCCAAAAATATCGATGATGAAGTCGATGTGATTTTCGCCGGTCATAACCATGCCTATTTAAATGCGGTTGTGGACGGCAAGCTGCTCGTTCAGTCGTATTCGTACGGCACGGCGTTTTCGGATGTCGATTTAAAAATCGACCCGCGCACGAAAGACGTCGTCGCCAAAAAAGCAGAGATCGTGACGACCTATCATGACGGCATCACTCCGGACCCGGAAATTCGGACGCTCATTGAAAAATATGAAGCGAAAGTGGCGCCGCTTGTCAATCAAGTCGTCGGCACGGCAGCTGAAATGATCACCGATGAACAAAATGAAAGCGGCGAGTCCGCCTTGGGCGATTTGATCGCCGATGCCCAGCGGGCGGCGATGAAAACCGATTTCGCCTTTATGAACCCGGGCGGCATTCGCGCTGATATTGAACAAGGCGAAGTAACGTGGGGCGAGCTGTACAACGTTCAGCCGTTCAACAACCAGCTTGTGAAAATGACGCTCACCGGCGCGCAAATCCGCCAGCTTTTGAACCAACAATGGCAGCAAGGGCAAACGCGCATGCTGCAAATTTCCGGCCTCCGCTATACATGGAGCGCTAGCAGACCAGCTGGGGACAAGGTTGTTGACATTCAGCTTCCAGATGGCACCCCGCTTCATCCAGACGCTGAATATACAGTAACGGTCAACAGCTTCCTCGCCGACGGCGGTGATGGGTTCACAGTGTTGACGCAAGGGCAACACCGCGAGGTCGGCCCGGTCGATTTGGATGCCCTTGTCTCGTATATTCGCGGTCTTGAGCAGCCGTTCTCGGCACGAATTGAGGGGCGGATCAACCGTCTTCCGTAACAGGTGTTGACCGAGGAAAAAGGATGGAAGGGCGAACGGTCGCTTATCTAATGAAAAAGGTGTCCCCAAAAGACTCGGGACACCTTTTCTTTACTCCTAACGGGCGGGCTTGCAGCCGCTTGTGCTTGGACGATCGAAAAAAGATCGTTCAAGAAAGGTTTTCCGTAGATCAAGATGCTTTTTGCTCGAACAGCTTGATGATCTCGACGATCACTTCGGCCGATTTCACCATTGTATCGGCGGAAATGTATTCGTAGCGGCCGTGGAAGTTTTCGCCGCCGGCGAAAATGTTCGGCGTCGGCAGCCCCATGTAGGAGAGCTGCGACCCGTCCGTGCCGCCGCGGATCGGTTTCACTTTCGGTTCAATGCCCAAGTTCGTCATCGCTTCGTGGGCGATGTCCACAATGTGGCGCACCGGCTCGATTTTTTCGCGCATGTTGTAATATTGGTCGTTGATTTCGAGCGTGATTCGGTCGTTTCCATATTTTTGTGCAAGCGAAGCGGCGATCTCGTTCATTTTCGCTTTGCGAGCCTCGAACTGTTCACGGTCGAAGTCGCGGATAATGTAGTGAAGTTTCGTCTCCTCTACACTCCCTTGGAATGAAAGCAAATGGTAAAACCCTTCGTATCCTTCGGTATGTTCCGGCGCCTCATCGGCTGGCAGTTGCTGTTGGAACTCCATGGCGATTTTGATTGAGTTGATCATTTTTCCTTTTGCCGTGCCTGGGTGGACGTTTTTTCCTTTGATCGTGATTTTCGCTTCGGCAGCGTTAAAGCTTTCATACTCCAATTCGCCAAGCGGCCCGCCGTCGACCGTGTAGGCAAATGGGGCGCCGAATTTGGCAACGTCAAATTTGTGCGGTCCGCGGCCGATTTCCTCATCCGGGGTAAAGGCGACGCGCACTTTGCCGTGCTTGATTTCCGGGTGTTGAATGAGATAGTTCATCGCGGTCATAATTTCGGCGATTCCGGCTTTATCATCGGCGCCAAGCAGCGTCGTCCCATCGGTTGTAATCAGTGTATGCCCTTTGTAGCCGGCGAGCTCCGGGAAATCGTTTGGCGACAAGATGATGCCTTGTTCTTTGTTCAACACGATGTCGCCGCCGTCGTACTGTTCGATGATTTGCGGGTTGACGTTGGCTCCCGTAAACTCCGGAGCGGTGTCCATATGAGCCAAAAAGCCGATCACGGGCACGTTTTTGTCCGTATTGGCCGGCAGCGTCGCCATGACGTAGCCGTTTTCGTCGACTGTGACGTCTTCCATGCCGATCGACTTCAGCTCTTCGACGAGCATTCTCGCCAGCTCCCATTGCCCTTGAGTCGACGGGCATGTGCTGCTTTCTGGATCGGACTGGGTATTCACTTTGGCGTAGCGGATGAAGCGTTCGATCAATTCTTGTTTCATTTGTTCATCTCCTTTTTATGTATGAGTGTTGGGTGAATGCGTGAATCGCTTCTCCAATGCAGCGGAGCGGTTCCGTGTTTATTTTATCATATGCGATCTCCAACAGGGAAAGAGGGAGCGCCATGCGGCGCACGAGTTTTCCGCGGCCGGCGAGGCGGCCAAGAGAAGCGTTATGATATAATGAAAAAGCAAGGGCCTCGTCCAAAATGAGAACGCAGCTGCTTCCTGCCTTGTGCAGATGAGCGGAACAGAAAGGAGAAGCCAAACCATGTCATTCAGCTACGTGTCTCATCTGTATTGTCCGAAATGTGAACGTACATACGATGTCGACCAAATTCATCAACTTTGCGAATGCGGGTCGCCGCTTCTGGTCGCGTATGATTTGGAGTCGATGCGCCAAGAAGTGAAGCAGGATGTGCTTACAGAGCGGGAACCGAGCTTATGGCGGTATCATGAGTTATTGCCGGTGAAACGTCCTGAACATATCGTGTCGCTCGGCGAAGGGATGACGCCGCTCGTGCCGATGCCGCGGCTCGGCCGTAAAATCGGCATTGAAGCGCTCTACATGAAAGACGAAGGAGTCATTCCGACCGGAACGTTTAAAGCGCGCGGAGCGGCTGTCGGCGTTTCTAAAGCAAAAGAATTAGGGGTCAAACAGCTCGTCATGCCGACAAACGGCAACGCGGGTGCGGCGTGGTCGCTGTATGCGGCTCGGGCGGGCATCCGCGCGACGGTCGTCATGCCGGTTGACGCGCCGGAATTGACGCGCAAAGAATGCGCCATCGCAGGAGCGGAATTGTATTTAGTCAACGGTTTGATCAGCGATGCGGGCCAAATTGTGGCGAAAGCGATCCGCGAATACGGATGGTACGATGCGTCGACGTTGAAAGAACCGTACCGGATTGAAGGAAAGAAAACGATGGGGCTTGAGATCGCCGAACAATTCTCATGGCGGCTTCCGGATGTCATTTTGTATCCGACCGGGGGCGGCGTTGGGTTGATCGGCATTTACAAGGCGATCAAAGAATTGCAGGCGCTCGGCTGGGTGGACGGCCGCATGCCGCGGCTTGTTGCTGTGCAGGCCGAGCATTGCGCGCCGATTGTGAAGGCGTGGCAGGAGAAAAAACGCGAATCCGAGTTTTGGCCGAACGCTCATACAGTGGCGTTTGGCATCAATGTGCCGAAAGCGCTCGGCGACTTCCTGGTGCTTGAGGCGGTATATGAGACAGACGGCTGCGCGGTTGCCGTTGGCGATGAAGCGATTTTGGCCGAGCAGCGGACGGTGGCGGAGCTCGAAGGAGCGTTCGTTTGCCCGGAAGGAGCGGCGGCGTTTGCGGCGGCCCGAAAATTGCGCGAGAGCGGCTGGATTCGCGACGGGGAGACGGTCGTCGTGCTCAACACGGGGACGGGATTGAAATACGCCGATTTGGTTCAAGTCGCCCCACCGGTGCTCGAACCGGGAGATTCGCTTCCGATGCGGGAATAATCAAGCTGTGAGCAAAAAAACATAGACAAATCGAAAACAGGATTGTATACTAAACTCATCAGAATAATCAAAAATGAAAAACGATTCATCTTCGGGGCAGGGTGAAATTCCCGACCGGCGGTGATGAGGCGCTTCGCCTCTCAGCCCGCGAGCCGCAAGGCAGGATCCGGTGCAAGTCCGGAGCCGACAGTATAGTCTGGATGGGAGAAGATGAAGGTTTGCCGGCGTTCGTTTTGGCGCATGCGAACGTCTAGTTGCGCACACCCTTTTTCTCCCTTAAGCCTTGTTCGGTTTAAGGGAGTTTTTGTTGGCGCTCGCAGCGGCAGCCTTCTTCTTGTGAGGATGAATCACGAGAAGGGGAGGAGAACAAGCATGAAACGCATTTCCATCCGCGCCTTTGTCGGCATCGGAGTGTTGGGCGCCATGGCGCATGTGCTGATGATGCTCAACTTTCCGCTGCCGCCGTTTCCGAACTTTTTGCTTGTCGACTTCAGCGACATCCCGGCGCTCATCGCCGCCTTGTTGTACGGCCCGCTCGCCGGCGTGGCGGTCGAACTATTGAAAAACGTGCTGAACTACGTGTTCGTCGGCAGCGCGACCGGCGTTCCGGTCGGCCAGATCGCCAACTTCACTGCCGGGGTGGCGTTCCTTTTGCCGGTTTCCTATATTTATCGGAAAGCCGCATCGAAAAAAGGCTTGCTGCTGGGGCTGGCGGCGGGAACAGTGACGATGGCGCTCGTCATGAGCGTGCTCAACTACTACGTCTTTTTGCCGGCGTATACGCTTTTCCTCGGCGCTCCGCAGATGAGCGCACCGGAAGCGAAGGCGTTGGTGGTATCGGCGATTTTGCCGTTTAACGCCGTCAAAGGAGCGATGGCGGCCATCGTATTTCAGCTTCTCTTTTGGCGTCTTCGTTCTTGGCTTGACAAACAGGCGGCATCTCGCCAAGCCGCTTGAGGAACAAAAAGCGAGGGTTTTTCCCTCGCTTTTTTGCGTTTGTCAAAAGCGAATCCGCGGCACCCACTCGGCAAACCGTTCTTCTTTAAACGGATTGGCGGTCATCGAATAGCCGCGCTCCTCCCAATAGCCCGGCTCATCTTCTTTCATAAAGCGGATGCCGGACGCCCATTTCGCCCCTTTCCATAAATAAAATGTCGCCGGCGGGATGAACCGGAGCGGATAGCCGTGCTTCGGCGAGATGTCCTGCCAGTCGTGATGCTTGTCTTTCCATCGATAAACAAACAAGGCATCGTCGCCCATCAGCGCGTCAAGCGGCAAGTTTGCCGAATAGCCGAACCGGTCGCCGTTTAAGTAGCCGTAAATTTTCACATATTTCACGTCGGGATCGAGATCGACGAAGCGCAAAAACTCGCGGAAAGCGATGCCTTCAAACGTCGTATCAAATTTCGACCACGTCGTCACGCAGTGCATATCCACGGTCGAAATCGTCTTCGGCAGCCGCATCACTTCCTGATACGACAGCGTCACTTCCTCTTTCACATCGCCGAACAATCGGAAATTCCACGCCGCTTCATCGAATTCGTACACATCGCCTTCATGCAAAATCGGCCATTTTTCCGTTTCGAATTGGCCGGGAGGAAGTTGTTTGGTCATGGGGAGGCACTCCTTTTTCTGCTAAATTTCTCTTAATTATTCATGATACAAAATAGGGAAAGGGGATGCAATAAAAAGGGGCTCGGTTCAGTTGCTGCGGCGGCATTGTTGAGAGAGGACAAATTCCCCCAAATATTGATTGATTTTCGATTTTTCTTAATTATATAATAAAAATGATGAAATTGGAATAATTGTTCTGAAATACGGAACAACCGAAAGAAAGGGGGAAGAAAAAGCTAGTGAAGAAATAAGGAAGCGAGATGAATGAACCACAATGTCAATACGATGTTTGGAGAGGAGAAGAGAAATATGGTGCTCATTGGCGTGTTGATTGTCATCATCGGCTTCATTGTTCGCATTAATCCGCTTCTTGTCGTGACAGCGGCTGGATTGGCGACAGGACTGCTCGCTCATCAATCGCTGTATGACATTATTGAACAGTTTGGAACGGCGTTTACGACCAACCGGTATATGGCGGTGTTTATTGCTACATTACCCGTCATCGGCCTTTTGGAACGCTTTGGGCTGCGGGAACAGGCGGAGAGTGTCGTGGCGAAAATCAAGGCGGCGACAACAGGACGAATTTTAACCGCCTATTTGATTATACGGGAAGCGGCAGCCGCGGCTGGGCTTACTTCCATCGGCGGCCATGCTCAAATGGTTCGTCCGCTCGTCGCTCCTATGGCAGAAGGAGCGGCGGATTTGCGTGCAAGTGCCGACAGCGTTGATTCTGTTGGCGTTCAACATCGCCGCAATGTATGTGATTACACTCATAGATTTATAAATTTCATCATCAAAAAGGATGGAGATGCGATGAAAAAAGTGCTCGTGACCGGATTTGATCCGTTTGGAGGAGAAACGGTGAATCCGTCGTTGGAGGCGGTCAAGCAAGCAGCCGGATGGAAAACTGATCGGTATATCGTTGAAGTTCGGGAGATTCCAACCGTATTTGGCAAATCATTAGTCATCTTGCATGACGCAATCATGCAAGTGGATCCCGATGTGGTAATTTGCGTCGGACAGGCAGGAGGGAGAGCGGATATTTCTGTTGAAAGAGTGGCGGTGAACATCAATGATGCCCGCATTCCCGACAACGAAGGCCAGCAGCCGATTGACGAACCTGTTGTTCCAGGCGGGCCTGTCGGCTATTGGTCAACCTTGCCGGTCAAAGCGATTGTCGAGGCGTTGAGGCGTCACGGCATACCAGCCTCTGTCTCTTATACAGCGGGAACGTTCGTCTGCAACCATGTGTTTTATGGATTGATGCATTACATCACCCAATCGAAGAAGCCCATTCGCGGCGGATTTATCCATATTCCGTATTTGCCGGAACAAGCCGCCCGGCATCCCGGGCAGCCCAGCATGGCATTAGAAACGATCGTGGAAGGGCTGCGTCTTGCCATTGACGTAGCGGTCGAACGTGAAGAAGATATCCAAGCGGTTGGCGGGCACATTTGTTAAGGAGGTTTCCATTTATGGCGATCATAGAGAAAATCAGTTCTTTTGCAGGAAAATGGAAGTCGGAATGCAAAACTCCGGATTGGGCGTGGCGATCGCCACAGCCAATTTCTCACCCTTGGCGGCTGTTCCAAGCGCCATTTTCAGCGTGTGGCACAACATATCTGGATCGATCCTCGCGGCGATTTTCAGCCGGATGAATGAGGAGGATCATCGTAGGATTGGATTAAAGGAAAAATCAAGGGCGTAGAAGAAGAAAAGAAGATCGTCAACAGCGGCTTTGTAAGAGAAGGCCGCTGTTTTTTGTATATTTCTACTGTAATAGAAAAGTTCTTCATCACATTGTCTAGATATTTTATATAGATGCAATTTAAAGCTTTAACATTTTTCGTCTTTGCCGGTCATTGCATCCGACTGTCGAGTGACCGAACAACGCCGCTTAAAGACCCATGAGAATGGGTCTGTGAAGCGAGTCGTTGTTCGGTCTTCCGTCACGCTAAGGCGTGACGGAGGCAAGCCACACGCTTGCCTTCGACAGTCGAAAATGGGCAAACCACTTTTCTGTCAAGGATATGTTAAACTTCTTTGTTGCATCTATATAAGTGGGTGTACGTAGAGAAAGAGTGAAAAATGCGAATAAAGAGAGAGACTAAGAAGGATGCAGCCACCTTCATAAAATCACCACCCCCTTCGTCGATAGGAATAATTTTCTTCTCATTGCACATCGTATCCAATAGAAACTTGGAAATAGGAGCGTCATGCCGATGGTCGAACAACGAGAACGATGGTTTTTCCTTTTGGCGCTTGGCGTCATCGCCCTTTACGTGTCCCCGCTCTTTCTCCTTGGCGAAAACGCCCATATTCGCGTCCACGATAATTTGGATTCCAATATCGCTTGGTATAAGGTGCTCTCCGAAAGTGGAAAAATCACCGGGCCGCTTGACGCGAACATTCCGCAAATTGCTAACGGCCAGTTGTCAAGAAACGCCCTCGGCTCGGAGCTGACCGGCATCGTCTGGCTGCACGCGTTATTTCCGACGATGACTGCGTATGCGCTCAGCCAAACGATCACAAGGGTTGTGGCGTTTTTGGGTATGTATTTGCTGTTAAAGACGCATTTTTTAACTGATCCACGCTGGATGGCCGTCCGCATCGGCGTGGCGCTCGCATTTGCGCTGACACTGTTTTGGCCGTCGGGGATGTTAAGCACGATGGGCATGCCGCTTGCGCTTTGGGCGTTTTTGAGCATCCGAAAAGGCGAGGGGAAGTGGAAGCATTACGCCGCGCTTACGCT
Source organism: Geobacillus sp. DSP4a (assembly GCF_013096875.1). Taxonomy (NCBI): domain Bacteria; kingdom Bacillati; phylum Bacillota; class Bacilli; order Caryophanales; family Anoxybacillaceae; genus Geobacillus; species Geobacillus sp. DSP4a. Next base: position 19,405 of record NZ_SDLD01000047.1, read on the forward strand.
TCTCCCGTTTTATTCCAATTTTGTGCTCGGGTTCTTTTTCTTTCTTGCCGCCATGGGTGTTCTCTGGCTCGCTGATGTGCTGCGCGGTAAGGGGTGGAACATCCGCTTTTTGACTTCCATCGCTTACATGACGCTGTTGTATTTGCTTGTCGAGTACCGGCTTGTCTACTCGTTTTTATGGGAAGACGAGCCGACAAGCCGGGATGAGTACTTCCATGCCCGCCTGACGTTTTGGCATTGCGTCCGCTTGACGTGGAAAAACTTTCTCCTCGGGCACCATCATGTCATGACCGAGCATACGTTTTTTATTTTGCCAAGCTGGTTGGTGGCGTTGCATCTCGTTTTCGTGAAAAAACGGTGGAAGCAAGAACGGCTATTCCTTTTCCTATTCGGACTGAATTTCGCCCTGTCGGCGTGGTATGCCTTTTGGTTTTATAAAGGGTGGCTGCCGCTTACGGAGCGGTTTCATTTTTTAGACACGTTTAACTTTGCCCGCTTTCATTTTTTGCGCCCGATGATCATTTATGTGCAGTTTGCGCTGGCGTTGAAAATCATGTGGCAATATAGCGAAAACGGGAGAAGGTGGGCGAAGCGGCTGCTAGCGGCCCAAGTGATCTTGGTGTTTTTGATTAACGAAGAAATCGTCTTCCGCTACGAGCCGACGGTGAAGCAATTTTACGCGGAAAAACAGTTCCAAGAAATCAAGCAATACATCGGGCTTCCCGTAGCCGATTACCGCGTCGTCAGCATCGGCATTCACCCCGCCATCGCCCAATACAACGGGTTTTATACGCTCGATACGTACAACAACTTTTATCCGCTGTCATACAAATACGAGTTCCGCAAAATCATTGAACGTGAACTGGAAAAAAGCAAAACGATCCGCACATATTTTGACGAATGGGGCGGTCGCTGCTATATTTTTACAGCAGAACTTGGAAAACGGTATATGTTTACAAAACAGTCGAAAAAACGGCTGAAGAACTTGCAGCTGAATACAGAACAGTTGAAAAAAATGGGCGGCCGCTATATTTTCTCGGCGGTTCCGATTGACAATGCGGCGGAAAATGGACTCGTGTTGGACCGTGTATTCACGTCCGATGAGTCGGCGTGGACGATTTACTTGTACAAGGTGAAATAAAAACAGCGGCTCCCTTTTGAAAGGGGGAACCGCTGTTTTCTTGATTTAGCGCTCATTCAACCGCGCAAGCTGCCGGTCGTGCCACCTCGAGAGCAGCCATAGGGCAATCAGTGTCCCAATCAATGTGCATACCATATCCCATTGCGTAGCTGGGTGAATGGCCGACCAAACGAATACAGCAGCAACGATCAGCAACAACAGCCCATGAATGCGGGTTTGCCTTGCTTGTTCCACCTTTTTTCCTCCTTGGAACAGCGAGATTTGTCTATGGTCATTATTCGGAAAAACGCGGATTTTATACAAATGAATTTCATACGGAGAAGGGGCAGAACGGGTTTGTGTTGAAAAGAATATCGACAAGCGAAACAACAGTTTTTCGAATGTCTGATGAAAACGCCGGAGTTTCAGCGGTTATAGGAGCTGCTGTGGAAGCAGCGAGAAAAGAGGCGTTTCCTCCATGGATAGGGAAACATTCCTAATTTTCAACGAGGATGCGAATGTATATTCGCATTTGATTGATTTGATGGTATAATGAAACATGCACAGCCAAATGCAGGGTGGGCAGTGGCCACTCCCTGAACGAAAGGGGGTGGTGCTGATGATGACGATCGCCGATGCGCTGACGCTCATGATTGCGTTTGCGTCACTCATCGTCGCGGTGATTGCCGTATCCAAAGACAAAAAGTAACCCACCCTGCTAGGCCGAGGCGAGGGTAGGTTACGATGCCCGAGGCTTGGGCCACTGCGCTTCTTGCAGCGGCTGTGTATGGACAGGGCATTGGTGGCCGCCAATGTCCCTGTTTTTATTTTATGTTGTCTTTGCTTTCTATTATACGCAGACGGTGATGTCTATGGCAAGAAATGATTCATGTAAGAACGGACAACCAACTTATCTGCAAGGCAGATTAGACCACTGATATATAAGGAAGCTGAAGACTTGCTTCTTCAAAAAACATATACTTGTCGCTAACACCGCTTAAGATTTGGATAAAATTAACTCGGCTATAATAGTTGACTTGAGCATAATTTAGTAGTATTATACTAACCGTCGCTTCAATAGATACGGAGCGATCTAAAAGACTTAGAGCTTAGAGAAAAATAGCATCTTGACAAACAAAAACATTTATTGTTACTATGAAAAATGTTTGTTATGAAAAGTCTTGTGATTTTTGTGATGGTATTCTCGGGAGTTTGAATGAAAGGCTTGACATCCATCACAAAAAATGATATATTAATAAAGCATTTGAGAGTGAATTTGGAAAATCCAGATTCCTCTGTCAAGAAGTCAAAAAAACGACTCAAAGACTAAAAGCAGTTGCTTGTTCCTTGAAAACTGAACGAAACGAAGCGCGACGAAAAGCGGAGGTCCGCGGGTCGCCGCGACGGGCAAATGTTCTTCGCCTGCAAGGGTGCTTGCACCCGGAAGGCGAAGGTTATTTGACCCCGAGCGGCGGCGGACCGAAGCTGGACAATACAAAAAGCGGAGGTCCGCATGGGCCGAAGCAAAAGCCAATCAACTTTCTTTGGAGAGTTTGATCCTGGCTCAGGACGAACGCTGGCGGCGTGCCTAATACATGCAAGTCGAGCGGACCGAACGAGAGCTTGCTCTTGTTTGGTCAGCGGCGGACGGGTGAGTAACACGTGGGCAACCTGCCCGCAAGACCGGGATAACTCCGGGAAACCGGAGCTAATAGCGGATAACACCGAAGACCGCATGGTCTTCGGTTGAAAGGCGGCCTTTGGGCTGTCACTTGCGGATGGGCCCGCGGCGCATTAGCTAGTTGGTGAGGTAACGGCTCACCAAGGCGACGATGCGTAGCC
>NZ_SDLD01000048.1:0-21994 GCF_013096875.1 Geobacillus sp. DSP4a
AATAGTATTGTCTGACATTGTACAATCCGACGTTGTACATGTTCTTGGCAATATGGCACAGTTCTCGAAGAGTCAAGTATTCTTCTTTGGTCAAACCATTTAGCTGTTGTTTGATACAAAAATACATGTTTTCACCTCCCATCTAACTATATGATACTATATTTTACTGAATCTATCCTATTTTCAGCAAAATATAGTTAAGGCGATTCATCTCCCACTTACTCCGCTTCGCTTCGTTGAAGTGGGAGTCTTCTCGCCTAATTAAGATAAACAAACCTCAACAATATCATCCACCCGCTCCGTCATAACCGGTTTGCTCCTTTCGTTTTCGCTCGGCATGGCATTGGCCATCCCGTTTTCCTCTGCCGGGCGCTCATCGCAAAAACAAACTCCCACCAAACAAATTGGCAGGAGCCGCCTCGGATATCGTCTTTGTCAAACTTGTTTCCATTATAGCAAACAAGCGGTTGACTGCCAAACCGTGAAGGAACTCTCACCATTTCCCTTTCTTTCCTATTTTTCTGTTTCTTTCGCCTGATTTTTCGCTCTCACAGTCGAAAAATAGCGCACCGGCGGAAGACGAGACAGCGGTCTCCCGCTCCGAGATGATTTTCGAAATACGGACAAACCCCAACATACAGAGAATCGTGATCCCCCAACCAATGCCTTCGCGAATGACAATCGCACGGTCAAACGCTTCGACGTCGTAGCGAACGATCAAGTACGCCTTAATCGCCGCCAACAGCCCGTCGCGCAAAGCAAAACCAACAGTGATCCATTGAAAAAGTGAAAAGACATCACGTTCCAAAAACCGTCTTTTCATGACCGAGCGCGGAGCCCCCTGCATTTCCACAAAATCAAGAGAAAAATAAAGCAACAACGGGCGCTTGACAACGACCGTCACCAAAAAAAAGACAGACAAAACAATCGAGTACCAGACGTCATTCCATAACATCTGCAACGCAGAGCCAGCGAATATGTTCAACAGCGTACTAACGGCCAGATTAACAATCAAAAACGTGCCGAACCATTGCACTTTGCGAATACGCCAATAGCGATAAACGGTATAAACCGCTCCCGGCACGGTACAAATCAACATCGCCCCGTACTCCCCAACCGGGCTGCGCAATGCATGCCAGAGCACGATCGGAAACACCACATAGAATACGACATCAAACATGACCATCCGCTTCCCCACCACTTGTCTCCTCACTCCCCCTTTCTCTTTTCACATACGCCCTCATCATTCACCGAGTTCCGCGCCAATGACTCGCATCCTTTTAGCCTCAATCCAAGCCGACACCTCTCCCACCCCCACTTCCTCTCCATCAGCGTGAACGGGGACGGGAGCGGCGGGGCGAATGTGCACGTTCCGCCCGGCAAACACGGAAACTTCTTTCATTCGCACATGCCCGCCCCAAAATACAGTTAAAAACAGCGCAAGAATTTTCCAACGCTGCATCGGCCCGACGACCGTCACATGAAGCAAGCCGTCATCACCCCGGGCGGACGGGGCGATGCGCATACCTCCGCCGTAGTACGGATGATTGGACACAGTCGCCATCCAAGCTTGCTGAAATGAATAGTTTCGCCCGTCAATGCAAATGTCAAGATCGACGGGTCGATAGCGGAATAGCTCTATCACTAAATAAAGCACGTAAATAAGCGAGCCAAGCCCAACACGATTGAACCGCCCTTTCCATGCCGAACGGTTGGCCATGCGGGCGATATGGGCGTCAAAACCGCAGCCGACGCTGTTGGCAAACGCGCCGTCGGGCACGGATAATCCCTTTTCTTACCTATTGGCGGTTTGTTTCATTTTTCCTCTCGGCGAAATAAGAAAAATCCGAACCCGCAAACCGGATTCGGATCAGTCATCATTCCTCACCGATAATTTTCACTTCCAGCTCTAAATCAACTCCGAACTTCTCCTTTACGGTTTTGCGCACCATGTCGATCGTCGCGATGTAATCGGCAGCCGTCGCATTGTTTTTGTTAATGATGAATCCGGCGTGCTTCGTCGACACTTCCGCACCGCCGAATCCTTTTCCCTGAAGGCCGCTGTCTTGGATGAGCTTGCCGGCGAAATAGCCCGGCGGCCGCTTAAACACGCTGCCGACCGACGGATACTCAAGAGGCTGTTTCGATTCGCGCTGAAATGTTAAATCATCCATTTTCGCCTTGATTTGTGCATAGTCGCCCGGCTGCAGGGAAAAGACAACTTCAAGCACAATATCATGCGTCCGGCTGATGATGCTTGTTCGATAACCGAGCTCCAGTTCCTCGTTTGTCAATGTTTTCAACTCGCCGGCGAGCGTCGCCACCTTGACATGGTCAAGCACATCTTTCACTTCCCCGCCGTACGCTCCGGCGTTCATCATAATCGCTCCGCCGACCGATCCCGGAATGCCGCAGGCAAACTCCAACCCGGTGAGATGTTGTTCGAGCGCGAACCGCGACACCGCTTTAATATCCGCCCCGCTTTGGGCGATCACGTTGTTTCCTTCACGCCAAATGCGGTTGAGATGCTTCAGCTGCATGACAATGCCGCGCAGCCCGCCGTCGCGGATGATGACGTTCGAACCGTTGCCGAGAAGGGTAAACGGCAGGCCGTACTCCTCTTTCAGCCGCAACACCTCAATGACCTGCTCGTACGTTTCCGGCCAGACGAGAAAATCAGCCTTGCCGCCGATCCGCACTAATGTATGGTTTTTCATCGGCTCATCGCGCAGGACGTTTCTTTCCCCACAAATCTCTACGAGTCTTTGATAAATATGTTCCGCACGTTTCATCGTTCTGTCTCACCTTCTTCGCTCATTCCATGCCGCTTGGCGGCATTCATTCCACATCGTTTCCATTATCGCCGGAATCGCGCCGCATATCAAGTGGGCAATGTTCCTTAATTCTGTTTTATTCGGGACTGGGCCAAAAGGTGACGTCGGATGGAAAAGAACAAAAAACCGGACGGGCAACCGTCCGGAAAATGGATTCCTGTTTCTCGCCAAAATGGCAGAAACAAAGCAGCATATCCTCATTCCCATCCCCTATAATTCTATTTCTTGTCCTACTCCGAGCTCCTTCGCTTTTTGATAGACGCCAATCGCCACAGCCAAATCATAGAAAGCCGCTCCGACCGATTTAAATAAGGTGATTTCCTGATCGTGTTGCCGCCCAGCTTTCTCTCCGGTGACGAGTTCCCCGATTTCGGCATCAATTTGAGAAAAAGACCATCTTCCACTTTCAGCCGCCTGAATGAGTTCTCCTGCCTCATGCCTGACGCCCTCAAGTGTATCGACGACAATGCGGTCCGCTTGGACAATAGTCTCCACATCCAACTCGCGCATATGTGGCAAGTACGAGCCAATGGCGCTAATGTGCATGCCTGGCCGCAACATTTGACTGGAAAACACCGGCTGTTCCGAGCGCGTGCTGCATACCACGATGTCGGCCTGGCGAACGGCTTCGTCCGCCTCATCCACCACATATACCTTCCCTGTCCATTCCCGAACCAGTTGATGCAGTCCCGCCGCCAAGTCTTCTGCTTTTTTCCTCGTTCGGTTGTACAGAAATATACGTTCAATCGCTCTCACTGCCAATATGCCAACCACTTGTTCTTTGGCCATCGCCCCTGTTCCGATCACCGCTAGCCGCGACGCCGCCTGTGTCGCCAAATAATCAGCTGCAATGGCGGATAACGCCCCCGTGCGCAGTCTCGTCAAATACGTGGCATTACAAACCATCCGATGTTCCCCCGTTTTCGCATCCGTAAGCACCATGATCCCCTGGGTGGTCGATCTTCCTGCTGCAGGGTTATGGGGGAAAATGCTGACCACCTTCACCACTGCTGCCCCCTCCTCAGCGGATGGCATATACAAAATCGAAGCATCATGATTCGGAAATGGAAGCACCGTGCGATCAGGGGTGATCACTTTCCCTGCTTGTTTTTGTCGCAACATTTCTTTTACATCGGAAATGGCATCCTTCATCGTATACATGCGTTGAATTTCTTGTTCTGACAAAATAAGCATAATCCCCCTCCTTCAATACGCTGAAAAAACGGAACCGCGTTACGCGATTCCGTCTTGCTCATCAAGTTCTTCATGTTTGCGGTCGCGCACAGACCAGACAGCGGCCAGCGAAATAAGCGAGACTAATACAATATATAAGGCCACCGGCACATAAGAGTTCCCATACGCCGCCAGCAATGCCGTAGCGATGAGCGGTGCCGTTCCTCCCGCTAGTGCGGCGCCAATTTGGTAGCCGAGCGAAATCCCTGTGTATCGAACATTGGACGGGAAAATTTCCGAGAACATCGTGCCGAGCACAGCCGTAATCGGCGCCCAAATAATGCCGAGACCAATGACGGTCGCTATTATCAACAAGGCGACTGATTTTTGTTGCAAGAGCCAAAAATACGGAAACGCATAGATCATCATCCCAACAGTCCCGGCAATGTAAAGCGGCTTGCGGCCGTACCGGTCTGACCACTTGCCCATCAGCGGAATCAGAATCGTTGTTACGATTGTCGCCACGGTGACCGCATTTAATGCTGCTGTTTTCGAGAAACCTAAGTTCGTTGTCGCATACGACACGATAAACGTCCCGAAAATGTAAAACGGAGCAGTTTCCACGACTTTGCCGCCAATGGCGATCAGTACTTCCTTCCATTGAGTCCGTAGCGTCTCCACAAGCGGCACTTTCGCCACTTGACCAGTTTCTTTTACTTTCTTAAACGAAGGCGTTTCATCAATGCCATGGCGCACCCATAACCCAAAAACGACAAGCAGCGCGCTTAACAGAAAAGGAATGCGCCATCCCCATGACATAAACGTCTCATCCGGCATAAGCGTCATAAGCGACATAACAAACGTCCCGAGAAGCAGTCCGATCGTCACTCCCATTTGTGGAATGCTGCCGAACAGTCCGCGCTTTTCTTTCGGTGCATATTCCACCGCCAATAGCAGCGCCCCTCCCCATTCACCGCCAAGACCAATCCCTTGAACGAGGCGAAGCAAAATGAGCAGCACCGGCGCCCATATGCCGATCATCTCATACGTTGGCAACAGCCCCATGCCAGCTGTGGCAATCCCCATAAGGCTTAACGTTAAAACGAGCGTTTTCTTTCGCCCGATTTTATCGCCGATATGGCTAAACACAATGCCGCCTAACGGGCGAATGAAAAATGAAAGGGCAAATGATGAGTATGATAAAAGCAAACCAACGGTCGGGTCTTTACTCGGAAAAAACAATTGATTGAACACAAGTGCCGCGACCGTTCCGTACAAAAAATAGTCAAACCACTCAATCGAACTGCCGACAAGGCTGGCGACTAAAACCCGTTTCGATACCCCTTTTTCCATTGTCTCCCTCCCAGGTTGCAATATCTTTCATCACTTTGAATATATCAAAATAATAACTGACGGTAAATACAAAAATATTCGACAAATACATCTACTTCTCTAGCTCCTTTCCTTTCAACGTCTATGGAAAGCGTCCTTCTCATTGCACACCCTTACATAGCTCTTCAAGAACAGGACAATCTTTTTCCCATGACAGCGTGCCCACAGGCAAGTGCTGTCGGCTACACGGCTGCCTATGTGTAATGCGGACGAGAGCAAAGAGGTTTACAATCATATACATATGGAAAAAATGGTAACAACCATTTCATGGGAGGGAGTCCATTGTACGACACATTAGCGGAAGTCAGCGCCATTCTCGGCCGGTCGAAAGAGGCGCTCAGCCAGTTTCAAGCGATTTTAGAGCCGACGATTGAAAAAGCCGCGGACGACCATGAACGGCTGTATTGGCATCATATTTACGAAGAAGAGGAACACCGGTTTGACCGTTTGACCGCCTTGCTTCCAAAGTTGGAGGAGGCATTGGCGGACGAAGCATTCTTATCGCGGGAAAACGGCGACTTTCTGCGCCTGTTGCAAGACATCAGCCTTGAAAAATTCGGCTTGCACAACTTTTTGGAGCATCTCGATTTGTCCCTCTTCCACTATAAAGGAACGGAACATGAACCGGCGATTGTGGCGCTGCGCGACATGACCGCGGCGGACTACCAACAGATGAAAGCCGCTCTCGAAACGCTCAACCGTGCGCTCGATGCGCCATTGTCTTTCGACGCTTCAGTGCCGACTGACGAAAAAGAGCATCAAAAAGACCATTTGAAACTGGCGCAGTACGCCGTCCCGCCTTCCGACCCGGCGCCTGTCCGCCCATCGATCGGAACAAGACGGCAGCTGACAGTCGGCAGCTTAAAACACGGATAAGAAAGGAGAGGAAACATGGATAAAACGAAGCTGTATCCAGAAGCCCCGCTCACAAGCAGCCAATGGGGCGAGCTTGACGAACTGGTCATTGAAACGGCGCGGCGCCAGCTCGTCGGACGTAGGTTTATCGATTTGTACGGTCCGCTTGGCGAAGGCGTCCAGTCGGTCGCCAACGATATTTATATGAACCCGGAACAGGGGGACATGAGCTTCCACGGCAAAGAGCTGAGCCTTTCCGAGCCGGCGCGCCGCGTGCATTTAACGATCCCGCTTTTGTATAAAGACTTTATTTTGTACTGGCGTGACATTGAACAGGCGAAACAGCTCGGCAGCCCGATCGACTTTTCCGCCGCCGCCAACGCCGCCCAGCAGTGCGCGCTGCTCGAGGACGATTTGATTTTCAACGGTTCGGCTGAATTTGATGTACCGGGCATTATGAACGTGAAAGGAAAAATCGCCCACATTCGCAGCGACTGGATGAAATCGGGCAACGCCTTCGCCGACGTCGTTGAAGCGCGCAACAAGCTGCTTCAGCTCGGCCATACCGGTCCATACGCACTCGTCCTGTCACCGGAGTTGTATGCGTTGATCCACCGCGTCCATGAAGGAACGCACGTGCTTGAAATTGAGCACATCCGCGAGCTGATGACCGCCGGCATTTACCAAACGCCAGTCATTAAAGGCAAACGCGGCGTCGTTATCGATGCCGGCCGACAAAACATCGATCTTGCTGTCGCGGTCGACATGCAAACTGCGTTTTTAGACACAGAAAATATGAACTACCTATTCCGCGTCTATGAGTCCGTCGTACCGCGCATCAAACGTCCAAGCGCCATCTGCACGCTCGAAGACCCGAACGAGTCGGCATGAACGGTGCACAGCCTCCCTTGCCGTCAGACGGCAAGAAGAGCGGAAAGCCATCGACCCGCGCTGTAAAAACAGGGTTCTCCTTCACGAAAACGCGCCCGACGACAAAGCAAGTCGCCGGGCGGTTTGTTGATGGTTCCATTAAGCGGTGCGGGCTGCTTGGTCTTGAACGTTCGAAACGAGCAGCGACAATTCCGGACTGAGCGCCTCAACACCAATGTCATCGATAATCATTTTCGCTTCCTGCCAAAAATGGACGGTATAGCTGCCTTGATAAATATCGAACAGCCGTTTTAAATAGCGCCGCTTGTTGTGGATGGCTTCCCGTTTATAAGCGACGTTGTTCAGCTCACGGATTTTTTTATGTTCGGGCGCGGAAATGACGCTAATGTCGTGGACGTTGACAACCATCCGATCTCCTTGCTCGGTCACAAAGCCGACAGAGTAATATTGAGCGCCCAGCTGATCGATATGAACGATACAGGCGTTTCGGTATTCTTCGCCGGAGCGGAGACGGAGAAATGCAGCTTCGATGGCGCCGCCGACTTTTCGCTCGTTGGCCAAAATCGCTTTCATATCGCGCAGTCCGTTCATCGGAATGCCCATGGTGTCTCCCCCTTGTCCCTAGCCAAGATGGCGTTTTCGCAATTTCTTTTACTATTATGATACCAATCATTCACCCGGATGTAAATGAGATTCATTTTCAAACTAACCATGTAATTTAAAGGAGATGTGTAAAAAAATGGGTAAAACATTCACGGTCGGCTCACTGAAGCCTGCCGTCCGGCCATCGGAGCGCTCTAGTTCTGCCGCGCCGCCTAAGCCCGATGGGCCGTCCGCCGTGCGGCCGTCTGTCATTCAAATCGAACAAAACGGGAAAACGTTCACCGTGCAGCCAGCCCCCGGCGTTTCGCTTCTTGACGCCGCCCTAGGACAAGGTGTGCTGCTCGATCACAAATGCAAAAAAGGAACGTGCGGCCGTTGCATGGTCACTGTTCTGGCTGGCGCCCACCTTCTCGCTCCGAAAACGCGGCGCGAGCGCGAAAAAACGGATCAACCAGCCAAACGGCTTGCCTGCCAAGCACAAATCCAATAAGCCGAGCGCTATTTTAGCACGATCGGCTTATTTTTTCCCATGCAACCGCTCCCACCTACTTTCTCTCATTGCCTGACTCTTTACGCCATGGTATGATGGTGAGAAATACAAAAAACGGAGGGGATGCCTATGAGAACGGTCACCTTAACCGACGTCTTTGCCCATCCGATTGCGCAAAAATATTTAAAACGATCCGGCCTCGCCCACGCCATCACCGCGGCGTACCATGCCTACCACCTTGCCCTCCGCCACGGAGTGAACGTCGACTTGGCGACAAAAGCGGCACTGCTTCATGATATCGGCCATTACACATGGTACAAAAACGGCCGTTGGGACTACGAACAATACCGGCAAAACGACATCCATGCCATCAAAGGGGCCGAGCGCGCCCATAAGCTGCTGATCCGCCTTGGCGAACATCCGCAAAACGCTAAGGAAATTGCCCTGGCGATTTTGCTTCATACCGATTCCTACCTTCCAGAAGGAGAATGGAAACGAACGCCGCTTCAAGCCATCGTCAAATGGGCCGACGAAGCCGACGAGGAGCCCGGCGGCCGCCACCATTATCGAACGATCAGCGACGACTTAGCGTGGAAAAAAATCCGCCAGCTCGACGAACTCGTCAGCCGTCAGCACGGAAAAGAGCGACTCGGGGATATTGTTTGACCGCTTGCCTTGATGTCGCCATTCCCCTTGAACAGACGCGAAACATCGCCACGAACAATGTATGCTCTGAACGGAAACAGCTCACCCTTTCATCAGGTGGGCTGCTCGCGCGCCAGCGACACAGAACGATACACACCATCGAATGCCCTCTTATATCCTCATCGTCCACTCACGCTTTAAGACTGCTTGGCACCATCTGTCCCGCCAAAACGCCCGCTGCCGTTCTTCCTAAAAAACGGAAAGCCTTGGAGCACCGTCGCAACGCACCGTTTTCCTGCACTTACCGCTCTCTTCTTCGTAAATGTTCAATTTAACATCTTTCCGAAAGAAGTCTCCCACTTCGAAGCGAAGTGAAAGTGGGAGATGAATGTCGGTTGGCGTCAGCCAACGAATAGGATAGAATATGGCTAGAACGGACACCTTCGGAACGAAGGGAAGCGTAAAGGGTTCTTGTGTGTGGCTTACCGTTCGGCGAACACACACAAGTCGCTCGAAGCCCCCATCTCTAAGCGAAGCGTAGGTGGTGGGTAGTTCACAAGGACGTTTTTTCTCATTATACCAAGGTAAGGCGCCCAAGCCTACCGTCCGACAACAAGCCGCAACATCTCTTTTCCTTTTCTCTTCCCCATTGTATAATGCAGCGAGAATCCCTCCGTTAATCATGTTTTCCGGTAAAAAACCGCGTTGGACGATGCCCCAACGCGGGTTTCCTTACAGCTCATCAAACCCATTATCGACTTGTACTTTCGTATACTGGCGTGGTTTTTGCTCGAAGAAGTCTGATTTGCCAAGGTCAACTTCTTCATACGCTTTAATCCAGCGGAGCGGGTTCGTCCGGTAGCCGTCAAACGGGCGGTCAAATCCGAGCTGGTGGGCGCGGACGTTGGCGTAAAACTTAATGTACGCTTCCAAATCAGCCAAGTCGATGCCATCGATGTCATTCCCAATGATTTCCCGAGCCCATTCGATTTCCAGCTCTGCCGCTTTCATAAACGTGTTCCGGACGAAATCGGCAAGCTCCGGCGTCCGATACTCTGGGTATTCGTTCAACACTTCCTTGAAAATTTTTGTAAACAAATCAACATGAATGTGCTCGTCACGGTTGATGTAATTGATCATCGTGCTCGTCGCCACCATTTTTTGCTGGCGCGCGAGGTTGTAGAAAAAGGCGAACCCCGAGTAGAAAAACAATCCTTCTAAAATAACGTCAAAGACGATCGACCGCAGCAAGTTCTCCACATTCGGCTCTTCGGCAAACGCCTTGTAGCCGTTCGTCACAAAATCGTTCCGCTTGCGCAGCGTCGGTTCGTTTCGCCAAAAGTCGAACACTTCATCTTGCTTTGCTTTCGGCACAAGGCTCGAGAGCACGTACGAATACGAATGGTTGTGAATGACTTCCTGCTGGGCAAGCATGATCATCAAGGCATTGATGCTTGGATCGGTAATGTAATCCGCCACACGTCCCGCGTAATCGGTTTGAATGCTGTCAAGCAGCGCCAACAGGCCGATGATTTTCAAAAACGCCTCCTGTTCGCGGGCGGTCAGCTGCGGAAACTGCTTCACATCTTGCGCCATATTGATTTCAAACGGTGTCCAAAAGTTGGCGAGCATTCGCTTATATTTCGCATACGCCCATGGGTAGGCGATATCGTCCCAGTTCAACACATTCGAGCAGCGGCCGTTGATAATGCCCGTCGAACGGTTCGGCGCCTCTGGATCCATAATCGGCCGTTTGACTAAGCTGATTGTCATGATCCATTCCTCCCTTTCAGCTAAGCTTCGGCGTGAATCTTTCCCCGGAATCGGCAACGTCCGGGGGAAGACCGTCAGCTCGCGCAAGAATCGCACTCGTCGATCGTCCCCGATGTCGAACGCACGTAATACGTCGTTTTCAGCCCCGACTTCCACGCCGTCAAATGCAAATCGAGCAGCTCTTTTGCCTTAATCGTGTTCACGACGTAGAAGTTAAAGGAGATGGCTTGGTCGATATGGCGCTGGCGGGCGGCGTTTTGCTTGATGCTCCAGCGCTGGTCGATATGGTACGCCGATTTGTAATACCATGTCGTCTGTTCGTTTAAATCCGGCACCGTAACGGGAATCTTATAATCTTTCTTTTCCTCGGCGTACACTTTTAAGAAAATCGGGTCAATGCTCGCTGTACTGCCGGCGATGATCGACGTCGAGGCGTTCGGCGCCACCGCCATCACATAGCCGTTTCGCATCCCATAGCGGGCCACGTCTTGCTTCAGCCGATCCCAATCCAATTCACCGTGGCTTTCGTAGCCGCGCCGCTCAAAATAAGCGCCTGTCTGCCAATCCGATCCTGGAAACGCCGGGTAGCTCCCTTTCTCTTTGGCGAGCTCCATGCTCGCTTGAATCGCCAAATACGCGATCGTTTCATACAGCTCGTCGGCATAGCGGACCGCTTCGTCCGACTCCCAGCGAATGCCTTTTAACGCCAACAAATGATGCCAGCCAAAGGTTCCAAGCCCGACAGCGCGGTATTTTTCGTTCGTCAGGCCGGCTTGCAGCACAGGGATATTGTTTAAATCAATGACATTATCGAGCATCCGCATTTGAATCGGGATCAGCCGCGCCAAAACGCCGTCGGTCACCGCCCGCGCCAAGTTGATCGACGATAAGTTGCAGACGACAAAATCGCCTGGGATTTTCTCAATGATGATCGTCCCGTCTTTCACATATTGCCGCTTCGTCACTGTCGGGCTTTGGTTTTGCGCGATTTCCGTGCAAAGGTTGCTGCAGTAGATCATCCCGAGATGGCGGTTCGGGTTTTGCCGGTTCACTTCATCGCGGTAAAACATAAACGGCGTCCCCGACTCGAGCTGGCTGCGCATAATGCTTTTCATCACGTCGATCGCCGGCACTTTTTCTTTCGACAGCCTTGGTTCGTTGACGCATTGCCAATATTTCTCGCGGAAACTCCCGCGCCCTTTTTCCTCATCATAAAAATCTTCCAAGCTAAACCCCATCACCTTCCGCACTTCATGCGGATCAAACAAGTACCAGTCGCCGCGCTGTTCGACTTGCTCCATGAACAAGTCCGGGATGCACACGCCGGTGAACAAATCATGCGTCCGCAGCCGTTCGTCGCCGTTGTTGAGCCGCGCATCGAGAAACGCAAAAATGTCTTTATGCCATACATCCAAATAGACGGAAATGGCCCCTTTGCGCTGCCCCAGCTGATCGACGCTCACCGCTGTATTGTTCAACTGCTTCATCCACGGGATGACGCCGGAAGAGACCCCTTTGAACCCTTTAATGTCGCTGCCGCGCGAACGGATTTTGCCTAAATAGACGCCGATGCCGCCGCCCGATTTCGACAAATTGGCGATGTCGGTGTTGCTGTCATAAATTCCTTGCAAGCTGTCATCGACCGTATCGACAAAGCAGCTTGAGAGCTGGCCGTACGACTTCCCAGCGTTGGCAAGCGTCGGCGTCGCCACGGTCATGTATAAGTTGCTTAACGCCCAATACGCTTCCTTCACGAGCGCAAGGCGCCGCTTTTGCGGTTCATTCGCCATGAGCGTCATGGCAATGACCAAAAACCGCTCCTGCGGCAATTCATACAACCGCCGCTCATAATCGCGCGCCAAATACCGGTCCGCGAGCGTGCGCAGCCCAATGTACGTAAACAGCTTGTCCTTCTCCGGATCAAGAAACGCACCGATGGCGTCGACTTCTTCTTTCGTATAACGTTCAAGCAAGAACGGACTGTACACCCCTTGTTCCGTCAGCGCAACAAGCAGCGAGTAGAAATCGCCATACCGCTCGCGTTCCTCGTACCCGCGCTGCCGCGCCGCCTCGCGGTACAATTGCCGCAAATACAGCCGGGCGCACACAAACGTCCAGTCCGGCTCCTCCTCACTAATATACGACAGCCCTTCCAAAATGGCGGTTTGATACAGCTGCTCGAAGGTGACCATCTCTTTTCGGCTGAGAAGCTGCCATACACGTTCTTCATATTCCTCGAGCGACAAACGGACAAAGTCTGCCGCCGCCTGCTCCACCAACCTAGCAAACTCCTCGCGCGAAAATGATTTCTCTTTTCCTTGATCATCGACAACAATAGACTTCGTGGACACTGTCATTCGTTTCCCCTCTCCTCCATAAAAAAATCCGCTCGGGCAGGCGAGCGGATGAAACGACAGACGAAAAAAGGCAGACGAACCCCTTGTTCTTTTCCCCTATCGTTTCATCTTCTCACACCCCGAAGAACATGAAACGTTCCAAGCAAGGCAGGTCTCCTGACTCGTGCATCGTCCTACTTTGGGGCCTTCCCAGCGGCGCGCCGAACAGCTCTTGCCGCCAGTGGCCATCCCATTTCGTCCGCACATACAGTTGCGGGGGCAGTTCCGGATTCGCACCGGATTCCCTATTAAGTCCTGATGGACACCGTTGCTTAGCAGAACAATATGTAGTTGTAAAAAAAGACCTCAAAACCAATATATAGTAGTTTAGCATCCTGATGGAACAAGCATATACCAAAACCGGGAAAATTGCAAGAGCGGGAGAAAGCAAATTTTCTCTTTCGCTTCGCCAAAGGCAAGGAAACTGTCCGCACCATCGAAAAAGGCGTTCTAGGTGTCGCCCTTAGAACGCCCTATCGTTTCCCTGCTACGCCTCCAAAACAGACGCTGGCCGCTTCTCGTTTTGTACGGATGGAGCAAAATCGTACTTCTTTTCCACATACACTTGATGCCAAACCATAAACGCCAAGACCGTCCACAGCTTGCGGCTGTGGTCCGCCTTGTGGCGGGCATGTTCATCCAGCAGCCGATAGAGCACGTCCTTATGGAACAGATGATCGGTTTCGCTTTCGTTGATGAGCTGTCTCGCCCAGTCATACATTTCGTTTTTCAGCCAGTGGCGAATCGGCACGGGGAACCCTAATTTTTTCCGGTTTAACACATGATCCGGTACGATGCCTTCGGCGGCTTTACGTAAAATATATTTCGTCGTACCGTTGGCTATCTTCATATCAGGGGCGATTTGCCTAGCAACCTCAAATACCTTTTTGTCTAAAAAGGGAACGCGCAGCTCAAGCGAATGGGCCATCGTCATTTTGTCCGCTTTGACTAAAATATCGCCCCTTAGCCATGTATGAAGATCAATATACTGCATCCGGTTGACGGGCGGGTCATGAAGCGTTTCGCGGTAAAACGGAGCCGTCACCGCCGTATATTCGCACCCTCCTCGGTACGTTTTGAGCAGCGCCGCTTTTTCCTTTTCGCTATAGATTTTGGCATTGCCGACATACCGCTCTTCAAGCGGCGTCGTGCCGCGCTCCAAAAAGCTTTTTCCTTTCATCCCGTCCGGAAGCATCTTCGCGATCACCCGCAACACCGCTTTTACGATGTTTGGCATACGCACAAACAGCCGCAGCGACTCTGGTTCGCGGTAAATGTTGTAGCCGCCAAACAGCGCGTCCGCCCCCTCGCCGGAAAGCACAACCGTGACATGCTTTCTCGCCTCACGAGCGACAAAATACAGCGGCACAGCCGCAGGATCGGCAAGCGGATCGTCCATATGCCACATAATTTTCGGCAGCTCTTCCATATACTCCTGCGGTGAGATGACATAGCTAATGTTGTCTACCCCAAGCTTCTCTGCGGTTTCTTTTGCGACATCGATTTCACTGAACCCTTCCCGCTCAAACCCGACGGAAAATGTCTTCAGGTGCGGATGGAATTGTTTCGCGATGGCGACGATGAACGATGAATCAATGCCTCCCGACAAAAACGCACCGACCGGCACATCGCTGCGCATATGGACGTTGACCGAATCAAACAGCGCATCGCGGATTTGCTTGACAAGCTCCTCTTCCGATTGGCGAATGGGCTCGAAGGATGCCTTCCAATAACGATGAATGGTGAGCGGTTTTCCGACTTGTTTCTTGAGATAATGCCCC
This sequence comes from Geobacillus sp. DSP4a, assembly GCF_013096875.1. NCBI lineage: Bacteria > Bacillati > Bacillota > Bacilli > Caryophanales > Anoxybacillaceae > Geobacillus > Geobacillus sp. DSP4a. The sequence continues at coordinate 14,834 of NZ_SDLD01000048.1, forward strand.
GGCTCCAGCTTGTAAATGCCGGCCGACATCGTCAGCGGCTCAGGGACATATTGGAATGTTAAATAATGCTGCAGGGAATCGCCGTTTAGCGACTCCTGTCCCAGAGCGAGCAAGATGCTTTTCTTTTCCGAAGCGAAAAACGTGCGGTCTCCTTGCTCCACATAAAAAAACGGCTTAATGCCGAACGGATCTCGCGCCGCAAACACCGTTTTCTCTTGCTTGTCCCAAATGACAAACGCAAACATCCCGCGCAGTTTTTCGACCGCTTTTTCTTTTTCGGCGCTGTAAAGGGCGACAATCACCTCAGTATCCGAATGCGTCGCAAACGAATATCCTTTCGCCGCCAGCTCCTCCCGCAATTCAAGATAGTTGTAAATTTCCCCGTTAAAAATGATCCAATATCGATCGTTTTCATAAGACAGCGGCTGATGTCCCGCCTCCAGATCGATGATGCTCAAACGCCGAAAACCAAAACTCACGTAGTCATCAAAAAAATACCCCTCATCGTCGGGGCCGCGATGGGTAATCAGGCGGTTCATCTCCACCAACGTTGTTTTCCATGTTTGCTCAATCGCTCTCGGGCGATCATGAATACAGCCAATAAAACCGCACATGGCGATGATTGTCCCCCCACTTTGCTAAGAAGAATCCAAAAACTACACGAAAAACCTTTTTGTTTAAAACTAAAATGATGGATACAAAGATACTTTCATTCTATCGTACACAACGTCAAGTTTCAAAAACAATCTGTTTCCATTTTTTCAGGAACACTGCTTGCAAGATTTTCAGTTCCTCATAATATTAACGATAAAGCCGAAACAAGACTTTATCGACGCTTGGGTTCAAATGGGACGGCAGGCGATTACCTACCACCGTTAGACATCGGTGAATCCGAATCGCTTGCCTTTTTTTACATTTCAGTTGAACGATTTTCTCCATACATTTTGCACATCTATTTTTTATCATATCATTGCATCTCCCACTACAAGCTTAAGGAGGGAAAACGACATGAAAAAATGGCTGCTTGGCGCCATTTTCGCAGGAGTAGCAGCGATTGGCGCAGCTTGCTCAAATCCATCTTCCATGCAGGGACACGACATGTCCGGCATGAATATGGAAAAAGAAAATACTTCCGCTGAAACGAGCAAGCAGCAATTGCCTTTAGCAACCAATACAGAAGTATTATCCGGGAAAGAAATTCACCTTACTGCGAAGGAAGCGTTATTACCCATTAATGGTCAAATCAAACTCCCGGTATACACGTATAATGGATCCGTGCCTGGTGCACAAATCCGCGTGAAGCAAGGAGACAAAGTAAAAATCGTAGTAAAAAATGAATTGCCGGAACCGACAACGATTCACTGGCACGGCTACCCTGTTCCAAATAACCAAGATGGAGTACCGGGTGTCACGATGGACGCCATTAAACCGGGTGAAACGTTTACGTATGAATTTACAGCAACCGTGCCGGGAACGTATTGGTATCATTCCCATCAAAAAAGCGCCGAGCAAGTGGACAAGGGATTATACGGTACATTAATCGTAGAACCGAAAAATGAAGAAAAAGTCGATCGAGATTACACGCTTGTATTAGATGAATGGATGAGCGACCCGGACGCCGAAAGCCATATGGACATGAATATGAGCGGCATGGATCATAGTAATATGAATAATGGAAATAGCTCTGATAATCAACAAATGGATATGAGCAGCATGGGCCATGATATGAATATGTATGATATTTTCACGATTAACGGGAAAAGCGGTTCCGCTGTCAAACCTTTAAAAGTGAAGAAAGGCGAAAAGGTGCGGCTTCGCCTTGTAAACGCAGGATACATGGCCCACAAACTTCACCTGCATGGTCATGAGTTTAAAATTGTCGCAACTGACGGGCAGCCGTTAAAAGATCCGCAACCAATCAAAGATGAACTGTTGAATATCGCTCCGGGTGAGCGCTACGACATTGAGTTTATCGCCAATAACCCGGGTGAATGGCTGCTGGAATGCCACGGCAATATGAAAGGCACCGATGGCATGAAAGTGAAAATTCAATACGAAGGACAAGCAAACAATACGGACAAAGCAAATGCAAAAGAAAACCTCCCTGTCGCGGATATGACAACATATGGAAAATATGAAACAGGTCCATTTACGTTAGACCAAAAATATGATGTAGAGTATACAATGGATTTAGGAACGGCCATGGGCAAAAATGGCATGATTTTCACGATTAATGGGAAAACGTATCCTGACACAGCGCCTATTCATGTGAAGACAGGAGATTTCGTAAAAGTAAAAATCGTGAACAACTCGCCGATGGATGTACATCCGATGCATTTACACGGCCATTTCTTCCAAGTGTTAAGCAAAAACGGCAAGCCGGTCACAGGCTCTCCATTGATAAAGGATTCCTTAAATGTAAACCCTGGTGAAGAATATGTCGTCGCGTTTCAAGCAGATCATCCGGGAAATTGGATGTTCCATTGCCATGACTTGCACCACGCTTCAGCGGGAATGGTGACAGAAGTCAAATATACCGATTACAAATCGGACTATACCCCAGATCCGAATGACACAACGAATAAAGGTGAATAAAAAAGCTGAAGGGGCTGACCCAAAACACAAACGCGTTTTGGGTCAGTCCCTCTTTTTTTCCGCGCCTGTTATTTTCATTATAACATCCCGCTTTCCCGATATTCTTCAAGAAGAGAAAAAACTTTCCCCATCCGAGAACTCGTTTAGGCAGTGACAATGTCCCGTTACGCTCTGGATAAAAAAGTGCCCCGTCATCACTTCGGGGCACCTTCCGTATGTTATTTCACATCATATCCTTGCTCTTCAATCGCTTCTTTCAGTTTTTCTACGCTGACCTTTGTTTCATCATACTCCACATCAACCGTACCTTCTTGCAAATGCACCTCTACACGGCTGACGCCATCCAACGCTTGAAGGGCATTGGTCACTGCCGCTTTGCAATGTCCGCATGTCATTCCTTGTACTTGTAATGTAATCGTCATCATCCATTCCTCCTTAAATGTTTATAGTTTCACGCGTTTCAAACGAAGCGCGTTGGTAACAACCGACACCGAGCTGAACGCCATCGCTGCTCCCGCGATCCATGGTTCTAATAATCCGAAAGCGGCGACCGGAATGCCAATCGTATTATAAAACAACGCCCAGAACAGATTTTGCCGAATGTTTTTCATCGTTTGGCGGCTCAACTCAATGGCTTTCGGGATATGGCGTAAATCGCCGCCGACCAAGGTCACGTCCGCGGTCTCGATGGCGACATCAGCTCCCGTGCCAATCGCCATCCCAATATCCGCTTTCGCAAGAGCTGGAGCGTCATTAATGCCATCACCGACCATCGCCACACGTTTTCCTTGCTTTTGCAATTCCTCGACGATGTTCGCTTTGTCTTCCGGGAGCACCTCGGCGTACACATGCTCAATGCCGACTTCATTGGCGATCGCTTCCGCTGTCCGTTGATTGTCCCCTGTTGCCATATAGACATCGATGCCCATTTGTTTTAATGTTTGAATGGCTTCTTTGGAGCTTTCTTTTACCGTATCCGCGACCGCAATGATGCCGGCAAGCTGTCCATCGATGGCAACGAGCATCACTGTTTTCCCTTGTTTTTCAAGCTCTACCATTTTATCTTCATGCACAGAAATCGCTACAGAGCGTTCCTTCATCAATTTTCGCGTCCCAATAAGGATGCTTTTTCCGTCAATGACCGCTTCAATTCCGTGGCCGGTAATGGCGGAGAAGTGCTCCAATGGCTTCAGCGAAATCGCTTGTTTCTTCCCGTATTCCACAATCGCATGAGCCAGCGGATGCTCCGAAGCGCTCTCGGCGGAAACCGCATAATCGAGCATGTCCTCGCGGAAGGCCAGCACATCGGTGACTTCCGGTTTTCCTTTTGTCACGGTTCCTGTTTTATCGAGTAATACGGCATTGATTTGATGCGTTCTCTCTAGGTACTCACCTCCTTTAAAGAGAATTCCCTGTTCTGCCCCTTTGCCGGTGCCGACCATAATCGATGTCGGTGTGGCCAAACCGAGCGCACAAGGGCACGCGATGACAAGAACGGCGATGGCCGCCTCAAGCGCTTTCGCCAAATCACCCGGCGCAGCAAAGAAGTACCAGATCATAAATGCAACAACCGCAATTCCGACAACAATCGGTACGAAAATGCCGGAAATGGTATCCGCCATCCGCTGAATCGGGGCTTTCGACCCTTGCGCCTCTTCAACGATTTTAATGATATTGGCCAGCGCGGTATCTTTTCCGACTTTTTCGGCACGAATGGTCAGTACGCCATTCGTATTCATCGTCGCCCCGATCACATAGTCGCCTTCCTTTTTATCAACCGGGATCGATTCACCGGTAATCATCGATTCGTCTACGGAAGATGCTCCGGCGATGACCATACCGTCTACCGGAATTTTTTCTCCCGGCTTAACAACGATCGTATCGCCGATCACCACTTCCTCGAGCGGAACTTTTATTTCTTCCCCATTACGGATGACAGTAGCTTCCTTTGCCTGCAGGCTGACTAGCTTCGAGATCGCTTCGGTTGTCCGCCCTTTCGCAAGAGCCTCAAAGTATTTGCCGACAAGCACAAGCGTAATCAAGACGGCGCTTGTTTCAAAATACAGTCTTGGCATATAGTCAGGATTCCCAAGCGTCCGAAAAGCTTCGTACAAGCTGTAAACGTACGCAGCCGATGTTCCAAGCGCCACTAGGACGTCCATGTTCGCGCTCTTGTTTCGCAACGCCCGATACGCCCCGACATAGAAGGGACCGCCGATGTAGAACTGAACCGGTGTAGCGAAAAGAAGCTGAAACCACGGATTCATCAAGAGCTGCGGCATCGGCAAGCCGATATCAAACGGCATATGAGCCAGCATCGTATAAAGCAGCGGCAACGATAAGATGATGGAAATGGCGAGTTGCCGTTGTTTTTGTTTCAGCCGCTCTTCTTTCCGACCAGCATGGTCTTGTTCTTCGTTTCGAATTTGCCCCCTGTACCCAAGCTTTTTGATTTTCTCTAAAATGTCTTCGACAGATGCAACACCCTCCTTGTATTCAACCACCGCGCTGTTTGTCGCCAAGTTGACAGCAGCGCTTGTCACACCTTCCATCCGATTTAACCCTTTTTCAATCCGCGTCGCACAGGCCGCACATGTCATTCCTTCAATATCAAGCGTCACTTTTTCCGTCGCAACGCCATACCCCAAATTCTCAATTTTCGTTTCGATATCGGCGATCGTTTGCTTCGATGGATCGTATTGAATCGTGGCTTTTTCCATGGCCAAATTGACATGGGCTTTGACGCCACCCATCTTATTTAATACTTTCTCAATCCGATTGGCGCACGCGGCGCATGTCATGCCGGTCACCTTCAGCGTCACGGTTTTCGGCTCTCCCATTTCCCGTTTCCCCCCTTACTTCGAAAATTGTTTCATCACATCCATCAATTCGCGAATCGATTCGTCTCCGCTCCCTTCACGGATCGCTTTCGCCACGCAATGGCTCACGTGGCGTTCAAGCAGCTGCAGCCCGACTTGGTTCAACGCCGCTCTGATCGCTGAAATTTGCACTAAAATATCGATGCAATACCGATTGTCCTCCACCATTTTTTGCACACCGCGCACTTGTCCTTCGATGCGCTTCAAGCGCTTGATGATGCGTTCGATTTCCTGTTCTGTTCGTGGAACCATTTTTTTATCCACATGATGATCTTCATAATGGTTCATCAAACATCACCCCTTTTCATTACATTATACCGGTAATGGGTATAAAATGCAACAGAGATCCCCTCTACAAATCATGTTCACCACAAAACCGTAATCAATACCTGTGCAGGAAAAAGCCCGCTTTCCACAAAAAAATTCACAATTTTAATACTTTAATACCATAATAAAACATGACATAACTGATCAATAAGCCGCTGATCAGCAAAAGATTTTCGCCCTGAACGACTATATTGCCGAATTGCAATATCCATTCCCCCAAAATTCATATTTCTATCGGTATTAGAAAGGATTCTTCGTTGCGACGAAAAAATACAACTATAACTACATCACCCTAACCATCTTGAAACGTTCTTCCAAACATTGTTATTGCATCATCTTCTTTAAAACCAATAAGTGATGGTATCGAACACGCCAAGCAATACCATCACAATTCCAGCGGTTTGCTGAATGAGCTTCCCTACCCGTCTTCCTTTTTTCATGACAGCACCGCTCAATCCTAAGTACCAAAGGATGAGGATGAAGAAAATAACCGGTACAGAAGTTCCGACGGCAAAGACGCTCGGCAACAACACTCCATAAGACGTTGAGTATACGAGAGGCATTAGAGTAACAAAAAATAGAACAAACATCGTTGGACAAAAAGCCAACGAAAAGCCAAATCCCATGAAAAACGAACCGATTTTTCCTTTTGCCCATCTCTCCGGCACTCTGAACAAAGTGACATTCCAATACATTTTAAAAAGCCCTAACAAATACAAGCCTACGAGAACAAGAATCGGGCCAATCAGCTTTCTTAACCATGGAAAGTATAGTGTCAGTGTACTTTGAATCTCCTTCCCCATCAACCAGACGATCAAGCCTAACCCGGAAAAAGCGATGACCTTTCCGAAAATAAATAAAAGCAGTTCTTTCCAAGCGATCCCCTTTTGCAGAGATTGGTTGCTGTACAACGTGATTGCTCCTAAGTTGCTAGTCAGCTGGCACGGAGCCATCGCTCCGACGATGCCAAGAAGAAACGCTGACAAAACAGGAAGCGCTGTTGTGCTGTTGGCCATATTCAGAAACGGCTGGCTCAGCAGGTTGCTGATTTGGCTTAGGAATGAATACACTCTTCTTCTCACCCTCTCCATCCGTTACTTATATTGTAGCAGTGAATTTTGCAAAAATTATGGAGCGATATATTTTTAGGCAAACAAAAAGACATGCGCCCGCATGTCCCTATATTTCCCCTTCTGATGCTAGTTTTGTCCAACTTCCACCGTTATTTTTTGTCGTGAACTACCCCCACTTAATTTTCTAGCGAAAATTTGAAGTGGGGGCTTCCAAAGAAGTTTGACTGCTTCAAGCAATCCTTATTCTTTGAGGCGTGTCCACTTCGCCGCTAGAGCATAAGACACTC
>NZ_SDLD01000049.1:0-21422 GCF_013096875.1 Geobacillus sp. DSP4a
GATGTCAATGGCGCATTAAACATCTTAAAGAAAAGTAAAGCTGTAGACCTGAGTGTCTTATGCTCTAGCGGCGAAGTGGACACGCCTCAAAGAATAAGGATTGCTTGAAGCAGTCAAACTTCTTTGGAAGCCCCCACTTCAAATTTTCGCTAGAAAATTAAGTGGGGGTAGTTCACTTTTGATAATGCTGTCCGCCAAACGGCCCGGCCGTCATCCTGCGATATCCACTTGTTCCGTCTTCACTTTCGGCGCTTTTGTCGCCAAATAGACGCCGAACAAGACGATTGCGCCGCCGGCCAGCTGCAGGACGGATAGAGCACCGCCAAGCAAAAACGTGATCACAGCGGTAAATACGGCAATTAAGTTTAAATATACACCGGCATGGCTCGGACCGACTTTTTGCACTGAGATGTTCCAAAATAAGAAGGAAAGAATGGACGGAAACAAGCAAATATAGACCAATCCGGCGAGCCCAGCTGCACTTATGTGATCAGCTGGAAACGGATAAAAGAATGCGAACGGCCACAGCAGCAGCAAGCTGAAAAAAACGGAGCACGTTGTCGCTGTAATCGGTGGGACGGGTAGTTTTTTGCCGATGATCGAATAAAGCGCCCAGACGACGCCGGCGGCGAGCATCATCAAATCACCGCGGTTGTAGTTCATTTGGAAGACGTGTGCTATATGCCCATCCGTTAAAATAAACAATACACCGGCCAGCGACAACAAAAAGCCGGCAATATTGGTTTTTGACAGCCGCTCCCGCAGCAGCGCATACGACAACACGACGATGATCGCCGGATTGAGCGAATTGACGATCGCTGCGTTCATCGGCGATGTATAGGCGAGCGCGCCGTATAAAAGCAAATTATAGCCGATGACGCCAAGAATTCCGGCTGCAGCGAGCGGCAGCCAATATTGTTTGATGATGTCCTGGTAGCGCGGCCGCTCAAGCCAGTACGATACGGGCGCCAACACGATAAAAGCGGCGCACCAACGGATCAACGTCAGCCAAAATGGGCCCGTTTCCGCAATGATGGACTTCCCGATGACGTAATTGCCGGCCCAAAACAAGTTGGCCAGCACGAGAAACAGCTTTTCTCTCATTCTTTTTCGCTCCTGTCTAGTTTTTCCTTTCTTTTACGTTTACTTCATTGCTGCTCTGATTTCCTTCTTGCATGTTGTTTTTCTGCCGTCAGCCACCCCTGTTGCTGTTTTGCCAACAGCGGAACATGAACGGTGGGAAGAAGGCTGCGCTGGCTCAGGACGCATGCTGTTTCACGTTCGGCGGAAAGATGCATGTGTTTGCCGAAAGGGGTGTACAATAAGGGTTGTCTTTTTCCGGTTCATAGGATAACATTTGTACCGTAAGATGATTTACTGATTTAAACAAAAATAGAGAAAAGGAAGGACGATTGTTATGGCATTACCAGGCGGGGCAGCGATGAACATTACGATTCGTCTCCAGTTCGAAAAAGATATCGTCTCGTTCAGCGATATCGCCGCCGCAATCGGCAAAACGGGCGGGGACATTGTCGGAATTGACGTCATTTCATCAAGCAAAGTTCACACGGTGCGCGACATCACCGTCAGCGCCCTCGACACGAAGCAGTGCGATTTGATCATTGAGGCGCTGAAAAAAATTCGCGGCGTCAAAATCATCAACGTTTCCGACCGCACGTTTTTAATGCACATCGGGGGAAAAATTGAAACGAATTCGAAAATTCCGGTGAAAACGCGCGATGACTTGTCGCGGGTATACACGCCGGGTGTAGCGCGCGTTTGCACGGCCATCGCTGAAGATCCGCGCAAGGCGTATTCGTTGACAATTAAACGCAATACGGTCGCAGTTGTCTCGGACGGCACGGCCGTGCTCGGGCTGGGCGACATCGGTCCGTACGCGGCGATGCCGGTCATGGAAGGGAAAGCGATGCTGTTTAAGGAATTTGCCGGAGTGGACGCGTTCCCGATTTGTTTGGATACGAAAGACACGGAAGAAATCATTCAAATTGTGAAAGCGATCGCCCCGGCGTTTGGCGGCATCAACTTGGAAGACATTTCGGCGCCGCGCTGTTTTGAAATTGAAGCGCGTTTGAAAGAAGAGCTCGACATCCCGGTGTTCCATGACGACCAACACGGCACGGCGGTCGTGCTCTTGGCCGGGCTGCTCAACGCGTTAAAAATCGTCGACAAAAAGCTCGAAGACATTAAAGTGGTTCTCACCGGCATTGGCGCCGCTGGCATCGCCTGCACGAAAATTTTGCTTGCGGCCGGCGTGCGCAACATTATCGGGGTCGACCGCCATGGCGCCATCCATCGCGATGAAACGTACGAAAATCCGTATTGGCAAGAATATGCCCAAATCACCAACCCGGACAACGTCAAAGGCAGCTTGTCTGACGTCATCGCCGGCGCAGATGTATTTATCGGTGTTTCCGCCCCGGGCATTTTGAAAGTGGATGACGTGAAAAAGATGGCGCGCGACCCAATCGTGTTTGCGATGGCCAACCCGATACCGGAAATTGACCCGGAGCTGGCCGAACCGTACGTGCGCGTCATGGCGACCGGACGTTCTGATTATCCGAACCAAATCAACAACGTCCTTTGCTTCCCGGGCATTTTCCGCGGGGCGCTCGACTGCCGGGCGCGAGAAATTAATGAGGAAATGAAACTCGCTGCCGCGAAGGCGATTGCCTCTGTCGTGACGGAGGATGAATTGAACGAAACATACATCATCCCGAGCGTCTTCAACAGCAAAGTCGTCGAACGCGTCAGACAAGCGGTCGTCGAAGCGGCTTACCGCACCGGCGTTGCCCGGAAAGACAACATTCCAGTTGGCGGGTATACGGGACAGTAAAAGAACCAAAATACCACGAACGAATGGACGGCTTCCTTTGCAGGGGAAGCCTTTTTTTGGCTGCAGGAGCATCTGTTGCGAGAAATAAGAAGCCGAGTGCTTAAGGGGGGCGGCCGGTGCTCGATCAATATTTCCAAAAAGTGAACGAACGTTTAGAACTCGTTTTAAAACATGAAAAGGGCAATCTAAAAAAAGCCGCTTATGTAGTAAGTGAAGCCATTCAAAAAGGTGGAATTATTCAACTGTTCGGATGTGGCCACTCCCACATTTTAACGGAAGAAGTGTTCTACCGTGCTGGAGGGCTTGTGCCAATTAAACCAATATTTTTTGAGCCCCTTATGCTTCATGAGGGGGCGGTCCGTTCGTCCATGTTGGAGAGAATGAATGATTTCGCAAAAAATTTTATCAATCATGAGGATATCCGTCCTGAAGATGTGTTTTTCGTTTTGTCCACATCAGGGCGCAATCCGGTCCCGATTGATGTGGCGCTGGCGGCGAAAGCGAAAGGCGCTTATATCATTGCGGTAACGTCCTTGGAATATTCCAAAAGCCAGCCCTCGCGGCATAAGAGCGGCCGGTTGCTGTATGAGGTCGTCGATCTTGTGATTGACAACCACTCTGTGAAAGGTGATGCGATTTTAGCCCACCCAAACGTTTCTGTTCCATTTGCGCCTACTTCCACAGTGATCGGCAGCGCGATTTTAAACGCCGTTTTCGCCGAGGCGATTGCTCTTGTGGCAGAAAATGGAGTAGAACCGCCAGTCTTTTTAAGCGGCAACATTGAGGGGGCGGACGAACATAACCGCCGATGGATTGAGAAATATAAAGCACGCATTCCGTTGTTGGTTGAGGGGCATCAGCCATAGATCGGAAACAGGCGCTGTAGCCAACCGCCATCGGTTCTTGCTAAAATAGTAGCAAACGAGAAGACGGTGGGGGATGGAGACCGATGCGTTTTGATGAACGGGTGAGGCTGTATGCCGATAAGCTGAACGATACAGATGACCAAATTGTCGATTACATTATGGAACACCGCGACGAGATCGCCGACATTCCGATTCAAAAAATGGCGGAAGCGCTTTATACAGTGCCGAACACGATCGTCCGGTTCGCCAAAAAATTAGGGTATAAGGGGTTTGCGGAACTGAAGGCGGCGTTGGCGCTCGAGCGGCGGGCCGAGGCGGCGATAAAGGCGGACGGAAAAACGGCCATCGAAAAAACGAAAGAGCTGATCGACGAGCAGCTCATCGAAGATGCTGTTCGCAAGCTGCATGAGGCGAAACACGTCTTTTTTTACGGCATCGGCGATTCCGCCTATTTTTGCGAGATGATGGCGAAACATTTGCGTTGCGTCGGCAAGCCGGCCGACTTTTTTGTCCAGCGCCACGATATGTTGTATAATGCGGACCGCTGCGGGGAAAAGGATGTCGTCTTTGTCATTAGCGTATCTGGGGAAACGAAGCAAGTGCTTGAGGCGGTTGCGGCCGCGAAGCAAAACGGGGCGTTTGTCATCAGCTTGACGCATTTTTCTCCCAATTCGCTCGCCGATCTTGCCGATTTCCGCTTGTATTGCTGGGCGCCCAAGCAGTTTTTAAACAAGTATGATGTCACCGACCGCACATCCCTTTATCTCGTGCTGCGGGCGTTGAGTGAACGGTATTGGCAAAAGTACGGCGGATGTGTATAAATACACACACGAAACGAATCATGGCGCGAGGATGGTGAAAAAGTAAGAAGATTTCGGTCTTCTTGCTTTTTTTCTTTTATAATGAAGTCGACAAACGGCATGGAAAGAGAGGATGGGAGAAATGGAGCTGAAACAGCTGACGAACGTTCGGCTGATCGATGTAGGATTGTCGTTGTCCACGAAAGAGGAAGTTATCCGCCATCTTGTCCGCAAGTTGGACGAGGAGGGGAATTTGTATTCGGCTGAATCGTTTTATCAAGCGGTGATGGAGCGGGAAGCGCTCTCTCCGACGGGGCTTGAAGCGGGGCTAGCCATTCCGCACGGGAAGTCGAAAGCGGTAAAATCGGCGGCCTTTGCGGTGGCGAAGCTGGCTCGGCCGATTCGCGATTGGGAGAGCATCGATCCGTCCAATGAAGTGGAGCTTGTTTTTTTATTAGCGATTCCGGAACAGGAAGCCGGATCGACGCACTTGGATTTGCTTGCCGAACTTGCTAAACGGCTGGCGCGCGCTGACTATCGTAAGCGGTTGCAGCAATGCCGCACGGCGGAAGAGCTGTATCGCGCCCTTGACGGGGAAAAGGCGGAGGCCGTTGCAGCGCCAGCAGGAAAAACGATTGTCGCCGTCACGGCCTGCCCGGCTGGCATCGCCCATACGTATATGGCGGCTGAAGCGTTAGAGCAAGCCGGACGGGAGATCGGGGTTGCCGTATTCGTCGAAAAGCAAGGGGCAAACGGCATCGAAGACCGCCATACCGAGGAGCGGCTGCGAAAAGCGGAAGCGGCGATTTTTGCTGCAGACGTGGCGGTGAAAAACGAAGAACGGTTTGCCCATTTGCCGGTGTACCGAACGACAGTTGCGGCGCCGCTGAAAGATGCGAAAGGCGTTCTTTTGAAAGCGCTTGAGAAGGCCGAAAAGGAAGGAAAGCGGGAATATGAGCCGACAAAGGAGACAATGCCTGAGCGCGTTTCATGGCAAACGGAAGTGAAAAACGCCATTTTGACCGGCATTTCTCATATTATTCCGATTATCGTCGCCGGCGGGATGATTTTGGCGTGTGCGGTGCTTATCGCCCAGGCGTTTGGGCTTCAACAAGTATACGATACGGAAAACTCGTGGCTTTGGATGCTGCGCAAACTGGGCGGCAATATGCTTGGCACGCTCATGATTCCGGTGCTGTCGGCGTACATGGCGTATGCGATCGCCGACAAGCCAGCGCTCGGTCCGGGGTTTGCCGCGGGGATTGCCGCGACGATGATCAACGGCGGCTTTTTAGGCGGCATGCTCGGCGGCTTTTTGGCCGGCTACTTTATGAAGTGGTTGAAAAAGCAGCTTCCGCCAAAAGGCGCGTTCTCCGGATTTATCAGCTTTTGGCTGTACCCGGTCATCGGTTCGCTCGTCGTCGGAGCGCTGATGCTGTTTGTGTTCGGCAAGCCGGTCGCCGGGCTGAACAATGCGCTGCTTGAGTGGCTGAACAACTTGTCGGGCCGCAACGCCATTGTGCTCGGTGCGATTTTAGGCGTCATGGTGTCGTTTGATTTAGGAGGGCCGGTCAATAAAGCGGCATATACGTTCTGCATTGGGGCGATGGCAAGCGGCAACTTCATTCCGTATGCGGCATTCGCCTCGGTGAAAATGGTGTCGGCGTTTTCCGTCACCGCCGCGACGCTGTTGTTCAAACGGTATTTTGAAGAATACGAGCGCGAAGTCGGCAAGTCGACATGGATTCTTGGCTTAGCCGGCATTACCGAGGGAGCGATTCCGTTTATGATTAACGACCCGCTGCGCGTCATTCCGTCGCTTTGCATCGGGTCGGCGGTCACCGGGGCGATCGTCACAGCGTCGCAAATCGGGCTGAACGTTCCGGGAGCCGGCATTTTCTCGCTGTTTGTCCTGCAAGGCGCACCGTTATGGAAAGCGGGAGTCATCTGGCTTGGCGCCGCGCTGATCGGGGCGTTGATTTCGACGGTGCTGTTAGTCGCTACACGCGTGCAAAAGCTAAAGGCGCAACAACGATAAGACAAATGAGGTGAAAATATTGAAGCGATACGTTCACATCGTTCCTCATGTGCATTGGGACCGCGAATGGTATTTTTCCGCGGAAGAATCGCGCATTTTGTTAGTGAACGATATGGAAGAAATATTGGAGATGTTGGAAACGAATCGTGATTACCCATACTTTGTTCTTGACGGGCAGACGGTCGTGTTGGAAGATTATTTGGCCGTCAAGCCGGAGCAAAAAGAGCGCATCCGCCGCCTTGTCCAAGAAGGAAAGCTGATCATCGGCCCGTGGTATACGCAAACGGACGAAATGGTCGTCGGCGGGGAGTCGATTGTCCGCAACTTGCTCTATGGGCTGAAAGATTGCCAAGAGTTCGGGGAGCCGATGCAAATCGGCTATCTCCCTGACTCGTTCGGGCAATCGGCGCAGATGCCGCAAATTTTAAACGGCTTTGGCATCAGGCGGGCCATTTTTTGGCGCGGCGTGTCGGAACGGCATGGCACAGACAAAACCGAGTTTTACTGGGTGAGCGATGACGGCTCGAAAGTGCTTGTGCAGCTGTTCCCGCTCGGCTATGCGATCGGCAAATATCTTCCGACTGATGAAGCAAAGCTGAAAGAGCGGATGGACAAATACTTTGCTGTTTTGGACCGCGGGGCGACGACCGATCACATTCTCATTCCGAACGGTCATGACCAAATGCCGATTCAAAAAAATATTTTTGAGGTGATCGACAAGCTGCAAACGCTCTATCCGGAACGGACCTTTTTCTTAAGCCGCTATGAACATGTGTTTGAACAGCTGGAAAAAGAGGAACAGCTTCCGGTCATCCGCGGCGAGTTTTTGGACGGCAAATATATGCGCGTTCACCGCAGCATTTACTCGACGCGCATGGACATTAAAGCGGCGAACGCCCGCATCGAAAACAAAGTGACGAACGTGCTTGAGCCGCTGGCCGCCATCGCCTCGACGCTTGGGTTTCCGTATGAGCACCGGCTGATGGAGCTCATTTGGAAAGAGATGATGAAAAACCATGCGCACGACAGCATCGGCTGCTGCTGTTCAGATCTTGTTCACCGCGACATTTTGGGGCGCTTTGCGCTAGCGGAAGAGCGGGCCGACCGGCTCATCACATTTTATATGCGCAAAATGGCCGATGCGATGCCGTCGGATCGGTCGGTCGACAAGCTGGTTGTGTACAATACGCTTCCGTACGAACGGAACGAGCCGATCGAAGCGGAAATTACGACGAAGTGGAAAGCATTCCGTCTCGTCGATGAACGCGGGGAACCGGTGGAGTTTGAAGTGGTGGATGAAACGATCGTCGACCCGGGCCTGATTGACCGGCAAATCGTCCATTACGGCAACTACGATCCGTTCGTCCGCTATACGATCCATTTCCGCGACCGCATTCCGGCGATGGGGTATAAAGCGTATTTAGTGCAAGAGGCGGAACAGATGAACAAACAAGCGCCAACGGCTGTTGAGCAAGTGGATACGCCGTTTTATACGATCACCGTCAATGAGAATGGGACAATTAACATATATGACAAACAGCTGCAGCGAACGTTCCGCGATGTGCTCTTGCTTGAAGATGTCGGTGATGATGGAGACGAATATGACTTTTCCCCGCTGCCGGGCGATGAGCCGATTGATAATAAGGGCGTGAAGGCGACGTATTCGCTCCGGCAAAACAGCTATTTCGCTTATGCCGATATCACTTACCGGCTGCCGGTGCCGGCCGATCTTGACAGCCGGAAAGCGAAACGGAATGATCGTTTTCTTGATGTCGCCATTCGGTTGACCGTTCCGATGGACCAACCGCTCATCGATGTCCGAGTGCGCATCAATAACGAAGCGAAAGACCACCGCGTCCGCCTATACGTACCAACCGGCATCACCTCTACCCATTCGGTCGCTGACAACCAGTTCGGTGTCATTCGGCGGCCGGTCGTCGACCCGGCGATCGACGTGTGGGAACAAGAAGGATGGGATGAACGTCCGGATGCGATCTACCCGATGCTCACGTATGTCGGACTGTCGGATGAAACGGGCGGCATCGCCGTGCTGACGAACAGCACGAGAGAGTACGAGATTGTCGGGGAACAGCGCGATACGATCGCGGTGACGCTTTTACGCAGCGTCGGCTATCTGGGCAAAGAGGAGCTCGTGCGTCGCCCGGGCCGTCCGTCCGGCATTAAAATGGCAACGCCGGACTCGCAAATGCTCGGTGTGATCGAGCTGCACTTCGCGTTGACGACGCATCGCGGAACGACGGAAGAAGCAAATGTCGCCAAGCGGGCGAAACAGTTTTTAACGCCGCTGTATACGTACAACAAACTGCCGTACGATGCCATGAAAATGAATCCGGTGGCGTTCTCGGTGCCGTATGAATATAGCCTGTTTTCCCAACAGGAAGGCGAGGTCGTGCTAAGCGCGGTGAAGCGGAGCGAAGACCACCGCGGCGTCATTGTCCGCTTCTTTAACCCGACGCCGCAGAAGACGGAGGCGTCATTCCAATGGCACGGGCCGTTATCGGCGATATGGCGCACAAACTTAAACGAAACCCCACTTGCGCCGCTAGTGATGGATGCAAAGCAGCAATTTACTGTACAAGTGAAGCCGAACGAAGTGAAAACGGTACTTGTTGTCGATCAAGAGCAAAAGGACGAATAGACGTAAAAGCTGGGGCTAAATGCCGCAGCTTCTTTTTTATAACAAAACGTTGAGTTTCTCTCTGTTTTGTAACACAGCTGTAACAATTGTTAAACGAAATGGCCGAAATCGGAGGCTGTCAACTCCCTTTTTGCAAGAAAAATATAGATAGTTAGAGGAGTAGAGGAAAAAAAGGAATCATCGTTAGTGAAAGGATGCGTCTTCCAATCATTGCAGCCGTCAATAATCGGTGTTGATTTGGCAATGAAAACAAGTGTCTTTTTTACCGGGGGCTGCCAATACACCCCATTTTCCATTTTGGACCAAAAATATTACAAAAACCCCATGTTATAATGGGGATGCAGGCGAGAGGACGTCCAAACGGTCCTCGCCGAACAATGCAGGCATCACTGACGGACGCAACGGCCTTTGAAACTTTGAAAATAGAAACTAATTTTGAAAATAGAAAACAAGGAGGAATTCCGATGAAGAAAAAAATGTTAGCCACGATCGCCGCTTCGGTCGCACTTGTCGGCGCTTCGTTTGCGGCAACGACGAAAACGGAAGCGGCAGGGGTGACGTGCCCGACAGCGAACGTGTATCAAGTAAAATATACAAGCACCAACATTCAAGATTTCGAGAAATGGTTGAAACAATACTTCCCGTTTGTGTCGTTCCAACCGGCGAAACCGGCCGTGCAGCAACCGGCAGTGAAACAGCCGGCCGCAGCGAAACCGCAAGCTCCGGCAGCGGTCAAACAGCCGGCGGCAAAGCCGCAAGCTAATACGCAAGCGCCGGCAAAAACGCCAGCAACGGCGCCAAAGGCTGCAACACAAAAAACAACCGGCTTGAACGCTTATGAGCAACAAGTCGTAGAACTGACGAACAAAGAACGGGCAAAATACGGTTTGCCGCCGCTTCAAGTCGACTTAGCTCTCAGCAAAGTCGCCCGCGAAAAATCACGCGATATGGCGGTCCACAACTACTTCTCGCACAACAGCCCGACGTACGGCTCCCCGTTTGAGATGATGAAAAAATTCGGCATTTCGTACACAGCCGCCGGGGAAAACATCGCCAAAGGCCAACGCACCCCGCAAGAAGTCGTCAATGCGTGGATGAACAGTGAAGGCCACCGGGCGAACATTTTGAACAAAAACTTTACGCATATCGGCGTTGGTTTTGAAGAAAACGGCTATATTTGGACGCAACAATTTATCCGCAAGTAAGGCGGATGGTTGACGGTGATCCTGCCCATCATGCAGATGGGCAGGGTTTTTTTGTACAAAAATATTTCGCTAACAACTTGGGAAACTATGCTATAATGGTCAACAGGCTGTAAAAAATGAGAAGATCGCGGGGGAGACACCAATGCGAATACGCGATTGGGATCACAACTTAAAAGTCCGCCTGTATGGCGAGGCGCTGATGAATACGACTTTTTGGATGTTTTTTCCGTTTATGGCCATCTATTTTGCAGACTCGTTTGGCAAAGAAACAGCCAGTATGTTATTGATTGTGTCACAATTGTTTTCCGTGGTCGCCAATTTGATGGGTGGCTATTGCGCCGATGTGTTCGGGCGCAAGCGAATGATGGTGTTATCCGCTTACGGGCAGGGGGCGGCGTTTTTCGTCTTTGCCTTGGCCAGTTCCCCATGGTGGTCGTCGCCACTTGTCGGTTTTCTTTGTTTTACGTTTGCCGGCATTTGCGTCGCCTTTTATTGGCCGGCGAGCCAGGCGATGGTTGCTGACATCGTGCCAGAAAAAGACCGGAGCTACGTGTTCGCGGTGTTTTATACGTCGGTGAATATTTCGGTTGTGATTGGCCCGACGGTCGGCGGGCTGTTTTATGCTGATCACCTGTTTTGGCTGCTGCTTTTGGCGGCGTGCTCCTGTTTCACGATGGCGGCTGTGTTGGCCAGACGGCTGCGCGAAACAGCCCCGCATTCGGCGGGAGGGCGGCGAACCGTGCCGTGGCTGCGGTTTTGGCGGGAACAAATAGGGCAGTATGCCGTCATTGTCCGCGACCGCACCTTTTTCTTGTTTATTATAGCCGGGGTGCTTGTCGCACAGACGTTTATGCAGCTTGATTTGTTGCTTCCGGTCTATATGAAAGAGACGCTTCATAAAGAAACGTTATGGGCTGGCTGGACGGTGGACGGCGCCAATGCTTTTGGCCTGCTCATTGCGGAAAACGGGCTGCTTGTGGCGCTGTGCACGGTCATGGTGACGCGGCAGATGGCGCGTTTTTCGGAGCGGTGGGCGTTTATCGGCTCGGCTGTTTTATATGGCATCACAATGTGGCTGTTTAGCCAAACATCGTCGTTTTTCGGATTTGCGGCGGTCATGGTGCTGTTCACCTTGGCCGAGCTGATGACGGCCGGTCTGCAGCAGTCATTTGTATCCAGGCTGGCACCTGAAGACATGCGCGGCCAATATTTTGCCGCCGCTAGCCTCCGCTTTACGATCGGGCGGATGGTGGCGCCGCTGTCGCTCGCCGCGGCGGAATGGATCGGCTATGCATGGACGTTTGTTGTCCTTGGGATGCTGGCGCTAGGAAGCGCGGCGCTCTATGCATGGATGTTTCACCAGGCCAGGCAGCAAACAGAGCGGCCGGACATTTCCCTTTCCCAATGACGGGGGCTATGCAAATGGCTACCCGTTTTTTTGTGTTCCCCAGTATAATAAAAAGCGCACCGTTGTTCGTGTAACATATATTCCCTGTCTCTGACATAAAGTGGAACTAGACAGAGAGAAGGAGAGGGGAAGCCATCATGAAACTGCAACGGTGGGAAACGAACATAAACGGGGGGGAAGCGGACAACCGCGGCGGACAAGACGGCGCGGCGGTGTTGGCGCGTTATGAGAAACGGCAGCAAAAGCGCCTATTGTCCCGGGAAAAGAGAAAAAAACAATACCGTTTCATCGGCTGGCTTCTTTTGGCGGTCGCTGTCGCATGGGGGGCGGGCACGCTCGTTTGGAGCGGGTACGGAACATTAAAGACGGCAGCGAGCCGAGAGTTGGCCATCACGCGGTTGAAAGAAGCGATCGAAGACCGCGATGCGGCTGCCTTGCAAACGATGCTGAGAACGACCGATGAAACGGTGCCCATTAATGAGAAAACGCTCGCGCCGTTATTCGCCTATTTTGAACAGCATTCTGAGGCGTACGAAGCGCTCGATCAGGAGTTCGACCGCCAGCGTGAGGGGGGGCACGTGTATATTAAAGGATTGACGTCCCGCCCGCCGGTGTTTACGATTCATGTGTTTGAGGATCGGTATGTGTTTGAGCCAGCCCTCTATTTTCTCCATGTCCGCGTCGATGATCCGGAGGCGTCGCTTGTCGTCAATGGGGTGAAAGCGGAAGAGGAGGCGACGAAAGACCCATTTGTCAAAAAAATCGGCCCGTATTTGCCGGGCGCGTACACTGTAACCATTGTCCATTCGAATGGGAAAAAGAAAACCATCCGCGTTGAGCTGTTTGGCGGCGCTCGCGTCCATGAGGTCGATATCACGAAATGAACGAATAAGCAAATACCGCTTCCACGACGGCGGTAATGACAACATCTTGCGTCTGTACAGGCGGCGCTGATGAGGAAATGCTGAGAACAGCCGGATTGTATGGCGCCGGCCGAGGCGATGACTGTTCTTTCAGTTCAATCGGCGTGTCATAAAGAGGCAAGCTGAGAGCGCGGGCGATGGCCAGCGCTTTTTCTTTGGCGTGTTTCACGGCCAATGCCAACGCTTGCTGGTAATAGGCTTGTTCGTTTGCTAGACGGAATTCCAAGCCGCGGGCGAGGTTTGCTCCACGGGCAACGGCCGCCTCGTAAATGGCGCCGGCTTTTTTAGGATCGCGGATGGTGATTTCCAGCCAATGTTCGACTTCATAGCCAGATAAAGCGGTTGTTCCGTTATGATGTTCGTATGTTGGCCGGATGGAAAACGATGTCGTTTCAATGTCTTCTATTGGAATGTCAAGCGCCTTTAATGCTTCGATGACGGCATTGGTGCGTTTGGCATTGTCAGTCAGGGCTTCTTGGATGTTGTGATGTTCTGTATGAACGCCGATTGCGATGAGGACGGTATCCGGTTTGGCGATGACGGTTCCTTGGCCAGTGATGGTCAGTGTGGGGCGAGAAGCGGCAGGGGGAGCGGGACGATGCCATGACTGCATTTCATTCCCTCCTTCCACCATTAGGCAGCTTTTTGATCCTCGTCCGCCGCTTGCCAATAGTAGACGCGCGGCAGGCCGACATAGCACCAATATTCCTTCAACAGCGAGATCACGACAAAGGAGGCAAATTGCCAGTCGATCGAATTCATCCCCATTTCTCCTTTCGATGGTTTCACTATAGCTTATTCGAAGCGGCCATTGTCCTATGCGCGCCGTCCAGTTGGTGATGAAACTTCTTTGGGCGCTTGTACGTATCATGGCGTGGACATGTTATAATGGAAGAAAAGATGAAGAAAGGGATGGACAATGAAGCAACTGCTTCGCACGATATGGCGCTGGTTCGTTTCATGGAACATTGGGATCATCGTTGCAGTTACGGTATTTATTGCCGCCGATTTTCACGTCTTGCCCTCGCTTTTATCAGGAATGGGAGCGATGTGGGGGGTGTCCGCTGTGATGAAAAGGCGGTATCGCCGTTTGGCAGCTGACGTACCGACCGAGGAGCAGGCATACGTTCGCAGCCAGCTTGGCGAGGCGCGCGCGTTATGGAAGCGGCTGCGCCGGGCCCGCTATCGGCTTCGTTCGGTGGCGATGTGGCAAACCGTTTCCCGATTGAGTGCCATCGTCGATCGGATCATTCGCGCGGTCGAGCAGCAGCCGCACCAGCTTCGCCTCGCCCAGCCGTTTTTCTTAAATGAGTGGCCGACGGCGGTGGAAATGGTGGAAAAATACGTATACTTGTCGCAGCAGCCGGTGCAAAATGCGGAAATGGCCGCGGCGCTGCAACAAACGGAGCGGTTGCTTGGCGAGCTGACCGAAGCGGCGGAGCGGCAGCTGCTCGAAGTGTTATCAAACGACGTTTGGTCGCTGCACACCGGAGCAAAAATGCTTGAGCAGTCGTTGCATCAATCATCGGCCCGGCTTCATTTGCCGTTGTCAAAGAAAGGAGAATGACGGTGGACGAACGGAATCATGAGATGGAGTCACTCGAACAGCTTCATGAACGGAAACGGACAAGCATACTTGACGATCTGCTGGCCCAGCCGTTTTCCCCGCCGGCCGCCCCCCAGCTTGAAGAAGGGGAAACGACGGCTAACGCGCTCGATGCGCTCAAACCGGAGCATCGGGAAAAAGCATTGGCGCTGGCCCGACAAATCGATCCGGCCAACCACCAGGCCATTTTGCAATACGGGGTGGCGGCGCAAGCTGAGCTGTCCAAGTTTTCCCATACGATTTTGCATCATGTGCAGACGAAAGACGCCGGTCCGGTCGGTGAAGTGATCAGCGAGCTGATGGCGAAAATTAAGGAAGTCAATCCCGATGATTTAATGACGGCGAAAAAAGGGTTTTTGTCCCGCTTGTTTGGCACAGTGGCCAAGCCGCTGCAAGGGATGGTGGCGAAATATCAAAAAATCGGCGTTGAAATCGACAAAATCGCCGACCAGCTGGAAAAACACCGGCATTTGTTGTTTCGCGACATCATGATGCTCGAGACGCTTTACGAGAAAAATAAAGAGTATTTTGAGGCGCTCAATATTTATATTGCGGCCGCGGAATACAAGCTGGAGGAGCTGCGGACGAAAACGATCCCGGAAAAGCAAGCGGCCGCCGAGCGCTCCGGCGACCAAATGGCTTGGCAAGAGGTGCAAGATTTGCGCCAGTTTGCCGACCGGCTGGAAAAGCGGGTGCACGACTTAAAGCTCAGCCGGCAAGTGACGATCCAGACCGCGCCGCAAATCCGCATGATTCAGCATATGAACGAGACGCTCGTCGAGCGCATCCAGTCATCGATTTTAAACGCGATTCCGCTTTGGAAAAACCAAGTCGTCATCGCGTTGACGCTGTTTCGACAACAAAAAGCGGCGGAGGCGCAAAAACAAGTTGCTGAAACGACGAATGAGCTGCTGTTGCGCAACTCCGAGCTGTTAAAAACGAACAGCATCGCAATCGCCAAGGAAAATGAGCGCGGCTTGGTCGACATCGAAACGCTGAAGCGGACGCAAGAAAACTTGATCGCCACGCTTGAGGAGACGTTGAAAATTCAAGCGGAAGGACGTTTGAAACGGCAGCAGGCCGAACGCGAACTGGCGGCCATGGAAGCGGAACTGAAACAGACGCTTCTGTCTTTGAAGCGGCCGGAGCGTTAGGGGATCGCTTGCCCGCGGCTCGGCGCATAGAAAAGGGTGCCTGCCACGAAATGGGCACCCTTTTCGTCGTTTTGCGCGGCCGCTTGTTTCGGCCGCAGGCGGTTGTGCAGCCAAGAGCCGCCGTTCGATGGCGTTTTGCGCTAGGCGGCCTCCTCGCCTACAAAATCGGGGGGTTGGGCGGTTCTTGCTTCGGCCGGTCTTCGTCGTCCACCCGTTCGTCTTCGCGGCCATCGGGGCGGGCGGTGCGGATGTCAAACTCTTCCGCCGCTTCCGTCTGCCACTGGCGGCCGATCAGCGGCACCCCTTCCTCGCCATGTTGGCCGATGACAAAACGCAACACATAGCCATGGAACAACAGCTCCCCTAATGCGGCAAGCAAGGCCGAGAAAAAGGCCGCATTGATCATAGCGCTCCCTGCACCGTCATAAAACGCGCCAACGCCGATCCAAGTAGCGACAAACACTAGGCCGAAATCGGCGATCGTCGCCGAGACGTTGCCGAGGCGCGGCAAGACATACAAATCGCCGAGCGCGTAGGCGACTAGCGTCAGCCAAAGGCTGAACCATAATAGTTCCGCGGACGATATACGCAAAAACAACGGCAAAATGGCGAACATCACGGTAGCCGTCAGCAAATACTTCAGCGCCAATGCGAGCAAATGTCTCATCTTTGCGCCGCCGTCCTCACTCTGCAGGGGAGTTCGGGCCCTCTAATTTTTTATCTCCGTACCCCGGTTGCTTTTCCATATTTTTTGCCGGCTGTTGTTTTTTTCGTTGCTGCTCCAAGCTGTCGTTTTGTTGTGGCTGTCTCATTGGCCATCATCCTCTCTTTTGGTTGTTTACCGTTAGTTTGCCGCATTTGTCTTGATGTATACATGTATGATCCATAAACTTCCTCTTTTTATTTTTCATCCCTGTTTCACATTAATATAATGAACGATGTGAACAGGGAGGAAAGCGAATGGCAGAGAACAAACAATCGCTTGAGGTGGCCGGGCGCCAGTATGATCCGTCTGATTACAAGTCAGCCGCGGCTCTCGGCGCCGGATTGGCCGAGACGCATGAACAAGTAAGCGACGTCTACGCGGAAGGGACGATCGAGGCGGCGGTTGAGCAAGAAAACGCGCCAGACATTCCCCTGTCCCCGCCGGAGTAAAAGCCGAAACGCCAAGGATTCGCTCCTTGGCGTTTCCGCTGATGGCTAAGGCTGTCCATCGGTGAGAAATGAAAGGGCGAAAGGAAAGAAAAACAGTTCGTACTTTCCCCCATCGTCGTCTATACTAGTAGTGCGCACGGCGATTCACCGATATAAGGGGGATGATCATCGTGAGATGGCAGCGGGCTTTATTGGCGTTGCTCAAAGAGCGGAAAGACCATTCCATCGCGTTGGCGATCGACACATCAAACCGTCCGGCGCGGCCTGTGCTTATTCAAAACATTGTCAAGCTGTTTGAGAAACTGCGCCCGGACACGCTGCTCGTCCAAGCGGATTTTAAAATTCGCGATGTCTCTCCGGTTGGCGTGGCGACGATTAAATATTTCAAGCACGGGAAGTCGTCGTATACTGAAGTGCTCGAGTGGGCCGCTGCGCAAAAAATCGATACGTTGTTTTACATTACCGATGTAACCGGCTATTTTTATGAAGAACTCGAAGTCGACTATGAAGTGTTTTGGCTTGTGCCGGACGATTATATGCCGCGCGTGCCGTTTGGCAAACCGATCCGCGTTGCGTAACAATGTAGGAATGCCCTTCGTGATGGGGGGCATTTCTTTTTTGTTAGGAAATATAACAATTTTTTTGTGATTGAAATCGGTTTCAACAAAAAATAAGCATTGCTTTCGGTTTGTTAATGTTATATATTATGACATATAAAAGGAAAAACAAATGACAAGTAGGGGGAGATGCAAATGGATGAGAAAACAGTGATGCTTGGGCTTGATGCTCTTTGGGTGATGCTCTCGGCGGTGCTCGTCATCGGCATGCAGGCAGGGTTTGCTTTGCTTGAGGCCGGATCAACGCGCATGAAAAACTCCGGGCATGTGGCTGGCAAACAAATTTTAAGCTTTGCTATCGCCTCATTGGCGTTTTGGGCGTTCGGCTTTGCGATTACGTTTGGGGCTGGGAATAGCTTCATCGGGACGGAAGGATGGTTTTTAAAAGAAGGAAAAGGAACGTTTGACTCGTTGTCGTGGGCGAATGTGCCGCTCGAGCTGAAATTTTTGTTCCAGCTTGGGTTTGCCGGTGTATCGCTGGCCATTGCTTGGGGCGGTTTCGCTGAGCGGGCGAAGTTGTCGGTCTATTTTCTGTTCGGGGCGATTTTCACGATTGCCATTTATCCGGTGGTCGGCCATTGGGTGTGGGGCGGCGGCTGGCTCGGGCAACTCGGGATGCAAGATTTCGCTGGTTCAACCGTTGTCCACTTGCAAGGCGCGATTGCGGCGCTCATCGCCACGGTCTTGCTTGGCCCGCGCATCGGCAAGTTCAATAAAGACAAGACGCCAAACGTCATTCCGGGGCATAACCAAGTGTATACAGTCATTGGCGGATTGATTTTATGGATCGGCTGGTTTGGATTTAACGCGGGCAGCACGATGGCGGTTGGCGATGGGTTTTTCGGCTATGTTGCGCTGACGACGAATTTGGCTGCTGCGGCAGGGGCGGTTGCTGCGATCTTGACGGCGAAAATTTTGGTCGGCAAAGCGGACATTCCGGCGATGGTCAACGGTGTGTTGGCGGCATTGGTTGCCATTACAGCGGCGTGCGCGTTCGTTGAACCGTGGGCGGCGGTCATCATCGGGGCAGTGGCGGGATCGTTTACGTTCTGGACGTCCATCTACTTCGAACGCAAAGGGATTGATGATCCAATTTACGCCTTTTCCGTCCACGGCATTGCCGGCATTATCGGCACGATTTCAACTGGGTTTTTCGCTTCACCGCGTTTAGTCGAGATCACGGGCATCGGGAAGGCCGGACTGTTTTACGGCGGCGGATTTGATCAGCTGATTGTGCAAACGGTCGGGGTGCTCGGCGCTGCGGTGTATGTCGCTGCCGTTTCGTTTATCATCTTATATGCCATGAAGAAAACGATCGGACTGCGTGTGACGGCGGAACAAGAAATTTCAGGTCTTGATATTAGCGAGCACGGCTCTTATGGCTATCCGGAACAGCTCGATCCCGCGTATCAGCCGAAGACAGCTGCCCAGCAATAGCCAAGGGGGAAAAGGAGGTGGAATCGTTGGCGGAAAAGGTGGCCGAACGGCTAAGTGCAGCCGAGTCGGCCGCCGAACTTCGTTTTTGTCATGATGAACTGGCGCGTGAACTGCGGCGCTGTTTGACGCTTGAACAAATGGAGCAGCTTGCAAGCGACATCGTTTGTGTGCATGAAGCCATCCTTCGCCGCGCGTTTTTCCTTGCGGAGCGGGAGACGATGAAACAGTCGGTCGGCATTCGTCCCCCGGCGTGGTGCTGGTATGTGATGGGAAGCATCGGCCGGCGTGAGCCGACGATCTGGACGGATCAGGATCACGGCGTTTTATTCGACTGTCCCGAGGAAGTGGAGGCGGATTGTTATGAATTCATCCGCCATATGGCGGCGATTGGGGTGGACATGTTGCATGAGGCTGGGTATCCGTACTGCTCCGGTTACGTGATGGCGACGAACAAGCGGTGGGCGCAGTCGGTCCGCGGTTGGGAGCAACAACTTTCTTCCTATTTCGAAAGCGGGTGGCCGAACGACATTCGTTTTTTGTTGATCGCGATGGATATGCGGCCGCTTTATGGAGACGCCGAACTGGCCGAGGCGGGGAGGCGGACGCTGTTTGCCGAGATCGCTGACCGGCCGCCGCTGTTGGCGCGTATGGGGGAGCACGTTCAATTCCCTCCGGTTCCGCTCGGTTGGCTGGGCAACGTGCAAACGGAGCGATGGGGGCCGCACAGTGGGGCCGTTCATATGAAACAAAGCGGCTACGTGCAACTCGCCAACGCCTTAAAATGGTTAGCCTGTTTTGCGCGAGTCCCAGCGGCGGACACGGCAGAGCGGCGGCGGGCGCTTGAGGCGGCGGGCGTATTGACGACACCGCTTTCCACCGCCGTTGGCGAGGCGCTGTCTGTTTACTATTCGATTCGTCTCAAGTACAGCACCGAGGCGAGGGATGGTCGTGAATATGTGTTATGGCGGACGCTTGAGCGGACAGAGCAAAAGCAGCTGAAGCAAGCGATGCGCACCGCAAAACGGTTGCAGCGCTTTGTCGCCCGGCAGGTGGCTCGCATTCATGCATGAGCGGCACCGTTTTTGGCAGCGGGCGCTCCGCTTGTTGTCGCTTGGCATCCCTCGTGAAGCATCATCCGCCCTATTCGGCAACGATCATTCGCTGCAGCAGGAAATGTGGCTGCGCTCGCTGCAAAAGGAAAAACAGCACATCATCAATTGGCATGACCGTTTGACTGACATCCCGTTTGTCATCATCGATATGGAAACGACCGGCTTTTCCCCGGAGCAAGGCGATGAAATTTTGGCCATGGCGGCAGCGAAAACGGTCGGAGGAGCCGTGACCGATATGTACATGACGCTCGTCAAGCCGGAAAAGCCGATCCCGCAACACATCTCCGCCTTGACCGGCATTGAGGCGAAGGATGTGGTGTTCGCTCCGCCGCTTGCCGAGGCGCTGCGCACGTTTGTGCCGTTTATTGCCACAGGCGTTTTAGTCGGCTATCATATCGGCCATGATTTGGCGTTTTTGCGCCATGCCCTTTGGCGCCATTATCGGCAAAAATGGAGCGGACGATTTCTTGACTTGCAGCCGATGATGACGCTGATCGGCCATTCGTGCCCGACGTTTGACGATGCGTTAGCTTGTTACGGCATCCGTTGCCCGCGCCGCCATACGGCCGACGGCGATGTCGAAGCGATGACGAAGCTATGGGCGATTTTGCTTAAGGAGCTTCACGGGCGCGGCATCGATACGTTGCACGATTTGTACGCGGCGCTCAGCCGCCACTGACGCTCCTAGGCAGGGCAGAGGGCTGGAAGGTTGGTGGAGAATGGTCATTGTTCGCCAAGCGATCGAGTTCGCCGTGAACAAAGAGTTGATTTTACAGGATCAATGTCGTTTTGGCCTAGGGCATCGGCTGAACGAAAAAAAAGCGCCAAGTTTGGCGCTTTTTTTGCTGGTATTAGAGCGGTTTGGTCGGCGTCGGTTCGGCGTAGCCTTCTTTATATTTTTGATCGATCATATGCCGAATGTCTTTGATCGATTTCCCTTGATCGTAAGCGGCGATCGATTCGGCGGCGATCTCCAAGCAGACGCCGCATTTGGTCGCATGATCATCCCAGACGACCGAGCCGTCTTGTTTATTTTCATAGACGAAGCAGTCGTAATTGTTCTTATGGCCAGCTGATTGCCCGCAGCCGCAATAGCAAGGGATATTCTCAAGCAGCTCGCGGTGTTCGGCCGCCTGCTGGTACAAGACCGCCATCTCTTCTTCAAACGCGCTCAAAAAGCTTGGCAAATGCTCGATCGATTTTGTTGTTTCGCGAATATCGCCAGTGGCGGTTTTCGTTATATGCGAATGGCTTTGTTCTTGGCTGTTGCCATCTGCGCAGCCTGACAGAAGAACGCTAAACGACAACATACATGCCGCCATCCATACTGGACGTCTCAAATTTCTTCTTCCTTTCTTTTTGGTCGTTTCCTGGCTCGGTTATTGACAGTTTGAATGTATCATACTTTGTCTTGGGCGGCAACCATCTTGTAGCTAGGCGCGCTGCGCTCACCATTCCGGCGTGAACTACCCCCACTTAATTTTCTAGCGAAAATTTGAAGTGGGGGCTTCCAAAGAAGTTTGACTGCTTCAAGCAATCCTTATTCTTTGAGGCGTGTCCACTTCGCCGCTAGAGCATAAGACACTCA